>JACPCA010000060.1 GCA_016180035.1 Candidatus Woesearchaeota archaeon | reverse complement strand
CCAACAGGAGTATAGTTCCGCAAACGGGAGCTTAACGCCCAAAAAAGCATTTTCTTTTTTTTCCGATGAAGCAATAAGTTGTACAATAAGGAAAAAAAAGAAAATGGGGGAAAAAAGAGAGTAAACAAAGGTTAGTACAGCGCACCCCAAATCTGATCGACATTTTCTACAAAGCCACAGGATGACGAATCTTTACCTTGCCGCCGGCTCTGTCCTAAATCTTTTTTCGGAGGCACTGCCGCCGAGCGTAGTTTTCGGGTATCGTGCGATACCTGAAGACTCGTTGCGATTACGCATGGTACCCATGCGAACGGAGCGCGGCAGTGCCTTCTTCATTTCCTTATATGCCTCTTTCAGCGTCGGCATGCATTCAGAAAATCGTTTCTCGACATCGTTAAACGGCACCCATTCATAGCTTTCGATGTCGTTCATGTTCGGCTCAAGCGTCCCTTCTTCGACGGTACCATAATAAACCCGCATATATCGCTTGATTCCTTCGGTTTCATAAAATTCGTAGAATTTTTCGCCGAGAGAATGGAGAGGTATGGCAACGCCAAGTTCGCGCTTCATGGTCCGCTCAACTGCCTCGATGGGATTTTCCCGATGGCGGACAAGGCCTGCTGCTGAACAGCCAAACTTTCCAGGAAAAGTAGAATCCCGCGCCCTCACCAGAAAAAGCTCGTTCTTGGGATTTAAGATAAGCACGACAACGCAGCGGAGGATGTCTTTCTTCTTGTCAATCTCGCTGCGCTGCTTGATGGAATAGACATTTCCATTGCGGTCATACACGTCGATAAGTGCGTCGGGCTCTTGCATGGGATGGAGAGGGAAGGAGTATTCTTTTTAAATTTTATCTGTCATTTTTTCTCCAGAACCACACTAAAAACCCTCTCCAAAAGCTTTGGCGTAATCTGAGCATAGTCGCGTATCACCACGTCAGCGTGCCCAAGCCATGATCTTGGAAGAGTGTTGGTGATGCCGATCGTGTGAGCTCTGGCTCTCTTGGCAGAAAGGATCCCGTTGTCTGCATCCTCGATGGCGATACAGTCCGTTGGCAAGGCCTTCAATGCCCGCATCGCTTTCCGGTACGGCTCTGGATGCGGCTTGCCATGCCGGACATGGTCGCCGGTGATGATGGCATCAAAGAGGCCATTCAGTCCAAGCTGCCGGAACACAAAGCGCTGCATATCCTGTTCGCTCGACGTCACTAACGCAAGCCGATACCCTGCCTGTTTCAGGCGCGTGGCAAGAGGAAGGAAACCGTGAAACAGGCGAAGCTTTCCCATGGCATATTTCCTGAACAGCGCCTGTTTTTCCAGAACAAGATCGTCAACGGTAACCCCCTTGGCGCCGTCGTACCGCTTGATCAGGATCTTGAAGATATCCCGCGTCCTCTTGCCGGTAAAAGTTTTCCAGTCCTTGGGATGCAGGGGGATGTGAAACTGCCTGCACACGGCAAATTCTGCCTTCTCATGGATCGGCTCCGAATCAACGATGGTCCCATCCATGTCAAAGAGGATGGCTTTTATTCGGGGTTTTTTCATAGAGAGAATAGAGATGGATTGTTTTATTAATGTTGCTAATGAAAAATCAGAAGGAACATGAACAGAAGAATTATACCAGAAAGAAATAGAAAAAAGAAAAGCCAGCACAGACTACCACCCCCGTGCTAGCCCTGCCGAATAATCTCCCTCTGAATGATCTGTTCTTTCCTTCCTTAACCATATCCCCCAAACCTTTCTGAAATAGATTAAGCCGCAGGTATTTATAAATTTTCCGTTTTTTCCTGCATTTCCGATGCTTCCGGTGATGACAGGCGTTCCTTTATTCTCTGGGTGGTGAAAAAGAGGCTTATCTGATAACAACAACCTCCTTTAGCTTGGCAAACTCTTTATCAAATGTCGCAATATTGGTTGCGCCAGCTGTTTTTAGCACAGTTATCGACGTGCAATCCACCAAACTAAAGTTGAAGGGTGTTTTTGCAAAATAAGACCATGCTTCCCTAAGAAAATAGTCGTCTATGGCAATCATAAAGACTCGTTCATTTTATCCCATATTTTCTTGTGGTGACGCCAACGACTTCATTGAACACATAATCGGAAGTAAAATAGAATCCAAACTTTTTTTCATGAACATCCTTAAGAATCTCTCTTGCACGCTGATGATGAACATCATCCTCGTTGTCAAAAGCGATGAAGATGTTTGCATCGAGAAAAATCATAGGGGATCGCCATACATCACATCATCTACCTGCTCACTGAGATGTTCAGTTCCCTTTCCCCATCGTGTCGGTTTCCAGCCCTCAAGAAGGCTCTTTTTTCCTTTAGCCTCCGAGAGAAATTTTTCCATAGCTAAGGTGAGAGCACTGCCCATCTTAAGCCCCTGGTGAACTGCTTCTGCTTTAAACTCTCGAAACACATCAGAATCAACATCTCGTATTGCGACTTGAGTTGCCATAGGTAAACATGGTATACTTGTTGTATATAAAGGTTTTGGTTCGACAGGCTCTGTAGAAAATCTTTCTTCATAGCCAGACGTCAAATCGCTGTTTTTGACTAAAAAACACAGATTTGAGGCGGCGCCGTGACTTTCCTTGAAGCTCTTTTTTCTTTCATTTTCTTTTCCTTCCTCACCGCACAACTACCCTGACTAATCGGAAGGAAAAGAAAATGCTTTTCTGGGCGTTAAGCTTCCGTTTGTGGAACTATATCGACGTGTAGGTAGCCTCCGCTTCGCTCCGGCGAATATTCATCCATCGGGTGGCTGAACGAAGTGAAGCCGCCCAATTTGGGGCATTCCCAAAACTCGCCCACGAATATTCAACAATGCGAGTTTTGGTGGGAAAGAAAAAAGGCCTAAACCCGGTTAGATACGGCGGCGCCCCGAATAGGAAGACATTTTCTACAGAGCCGGTTCGACAATAGTTATAAATTCGTAAAAATGAGAAAGAATAGAAAGAATATATAGCTAAAATAGTGATAGTGGAAATTCACGATGAAGAGTGGCCTGGATTGTTTTGGAGCATGGAACTCAGAAGAAGACAGTGTTGAAACAGTTCGAAAACTGCGCGCTGAAGGAGAAATGCGCCTCAAACGGATGAATCATGAAGGTTATTTTTTGCCTTGCAACTTTTAGTTGCTTACGTTCTTCTCATTTCATCTCAACAATCACTTTCGCCAGCTTCTCCGGATCATGGCGCAGCAGGTCTTCTTTTGTCATAAGCGAAGAGGCAGGATGCTCGTGTAGAGGCTTCCTGGCCCGATGACGATGACGTCAGCATCCTTTATCGCATCCAGCGACGGCTTGTAGGCCTGGACTGCCGGGTCAAGAAACAGCCGCTTGATCTCGCTCTGATGCTTGGTCTTGTGCTCCTCGACATTGGGCTCTTCACGGATGAGTTTTCCATTTTCCAGCTCGGCGCACAGGTGCGTCGTGCCGAGCGACACCGGAAGCACGCGGCCGCGGATGGCAAGGATCTTTCCGGTCTCCTCAACACCCTTCTCGAAGCTGCCGGTGATCCTGCTCAGGGCGGCGATGAGAAGGTTGCCGACATTGTGGCCCTTGAGCTCTTTTCCTTCACTGAAGCGATACTCGAGCAGCTTGGCCATGAGCGGCCCGGAATCCGACAGGGCGACAATGCAGTTGCGGATGTCGCCTGGCGGCAGAAGGCCGAACTCATTCCGGATCTTCCTTGAATGGCTCCCCTCGTCAGCGACGCTCACGATGGCAGTGATGGCATTGGTATGCTCTTTGAGCCCGCGCAGGAGGCTGTTCAGGCCGGTACCGCCGCCGATCACGACGACATTGGGGGCGTTGCCGAGATTCATGCTCTTTGACAGGAGGGCGGCAATCTTGCCTTTCTTTTCCGGCAGCAGGGCGTTGATCAGGAAAGCTATAAGCCGCTTCCCGCCAAGAACAAGAAGGAACAGGCCGACGGCAAAGAAAAGTATCTCTGCAATGAGTTTCCCGCCATACTGCTGCGGTGATAACTGGAACAGCGCCGACAGCTGCCGGCCAATGATCCCCATGGCCAGCTGGATCTCATCACCGAAGGCAAGGACGATAAAAAGGAGCAGGAAGAGACTGCCGAAAAGCACGCTGAGAAGCCAGCGCTTGACCGACAGGCCTGGGCGTAAAAATCGGAGCATACTGCGTTGTGAAGGGCAATCTTATTTAAATGTGTGTGTCAAAACTCGCATTGTTTCCATTTCGTGGGCGAGTTTTGGGTATCCCAAAAAAGGGCGACTTCACTTCGTTCAGCCACCCGAAAGAAGTAACTTTGATGTTGTCGATTCCAAAAAAGCTTCTTTTTTCGCCGGAGCGAAGCGGAGGCTACCGACACGTTGAGATGGTTCAACAGACGGAAGCTTATTCCCAGAAAAGCAATGGCTTTTCTTTCCGATACATTCGGAGAGTTGTACGAAAGAGGAAAGAAAAGACATTGTGAGGAAGGAAAAGAAAATGGGTGAAATCCACTTCAGGCTGCAAAATGGACTTATGACATTAGAGGGCAATCTTATTTAAAGGTGTGTGTTCTCCCGACCCTAGTGAAAGTCTCCGGCTCTGTCCCCCTCGTTTGCTTGCGTACTGACCATGACCACTCAACCCCCACAAGAAATTATTGACCTCCACACTTCCATGGATCTGGAATCATTCCTCCGAAGAGCGAAGATTCCGCCAATGGATCATGCTGAAGGCTGGTATGCTGCTGCATTTGTGACGCAGCCAGCCCCAAATACTGCTCCTCCAGCAGAGGGAGTTATCACCATCGAGCACGACCACAGCAAGGCCAGCCGGATGGCCTCTGGCAGACTTGAGCTGTTAGCCAAAAGTGTTCTTAAGACAAGAGAACTTGCAGTAATAGCGATAACCTACCGTAATTTCTCGGATCAGCCCTTTCTTTTTGAAACAGTTGCTGCCCTTGCCGCGCGATACGGCTTCCCGAAACGGGCTGCAGAACAATCCAGGGAGGCGTTTCGCACCATGAATCAGATCAGCGCACTGCAGATTGATGGCCGGTATGGGGTTTCAGCGCGCGATATCGGAGAAGACTCCACCTACACTTTTTCGCCAGACGGCATGAGAAGAGTGTTGGTGGCAAGAACAGCAGTGCAGTCTAATCCGGTATTGTTTAGCCAATATTTCCCGTTAGTCGTTCCGGCAGTGAAAATGAAATCACAAAAAACGTGATAAGGAATACAGAAGAATGAAAAAGAGATATCAACAAGGTAAAACACTAAAACAGGCAGATTCATCACGCAGCTGCCTTTGCTGCATTTTCATCAAGGACGATAATCTTGGTCGTACAGGGAAGCTTATACGTCATGCGGTGAAGCGCTTTCTTTGCCACGTCCAGATGCTGCCGCTCCGTGTGGACCTCGGCAATGATCTGGCCTTTGTGAATCCTGGCTGCGGTGCCGATAGGCTTGCCGAACGAGAAGGCCATGCCGGTGCTCATGCGGTCTGCTCCGGCGCCAGAGGCAAGAGGATTCTCCCGAAGAACGTGATGGGGATACATGCGGAGCAGGTATCGGTAATTTGCCTTGCCAATAGACGTTTCCAGAAGCTTATTCGTCGTCATCCGCGCTGCCTCGATGCAGTTATGCCGCAGCTGGAGGCTCTGGCCGGTCTGGAGCTGAAGAGTGATCGGAAAATGCCTGCTGCAATTGCCCATGTCATATCGGGTGATCTTGATCGGGGGAGCTCCGCGGACAAAGGCTTTCGCACGGTACTTGGACTTGCGCGTGTAGGCCCGTTCGAGGCCGCGGTAAGAAACACCCTTTCGTAAGGTTGCCATACGGTTCCGAGATAATGGGGGGTTTATAAAGTTTTCTTAGGGTAACGAAAGATTTATAAATTAGGATTGGGAGAATAGTTAAAAAGTGATGGTTGGTATTGAGCTTCCATCACATCTGGTGATATTTGATAAAAAGAGGTGGCGAGCCATGAAGGTGTTTGATCTGGGAATGCCAGGAAAAAAAGCAAGCTTAAGCCTTTCCATCAATGCCGTTGTGGTGCTGATTCTCGCTATCGTCATGCTTGGCCTCGGCCTTGGCTTTATCAGGAACATCTTTGGAGGGGCAACTGCAAAGATCCAGGCTGGCCTGGAATCGGTCAGCATCCGAAATCCTGCCGATGCCAACTCACCGATCACGATTGATGACATCACCATGAAGAGAACAGCACAGAAAGAGATTGAGGTTGGCCTGTACAATAAAGGCGCTGCGGATTTGACAAACGTGGTGCTGCAGGTTACTGAATGCCGCGATAGTAAAAATGATCCTGTCGGGACTGCACCGATAATTGCTGCTCCAGCAGTGCCAGCCTTGCCGCCAAGCACTGGAAAAGGGTTGAAAGCGATCTTTGGCTGGCCGCATGACGAGATTACCAACGAATGCTCCAGCTGCCCGCCTGTCGGAAATTACATCTGCACGATCCAAGCAAACGCTGACGGCGCCTTAGGTTTTGAAACAGCCCAGTTCTTTGTCAGGCTTGTCTCCTAATTCACCCGTAGTCCAATACCGCAACAGACGTGAACACCATGAAAAAGAAAATCTTAACGCAGGATCAGGAATTCAAGGTCATGCTGCTCGTGCTGGACAAGTTCCTCTGGCTGGGCTTTGCCGTCATGGCGTTGGGCATGTGGACGTTCTTCAAACAGGGCCTTGACGCGCTTTCTACTGCCTTATCCCTATTCATCGCCGGTGCCGTGATCCTTGTCCTGTTCATGACGCTTATCGTGAAGGAATACGCCGTGCTGCGATAATGTTGATGCTCATGTCCCGCAAGGCAGCAATCGAGTTGTCGGTAAATTTTCTCGTCATGACTATCATTTCTATCGTTGTCTTCGGCCTCGGTCTGGTCCTGGCAAAAAATATTTTTTCTGGCTCGACAGAGCTTTCTGATAAGGCGTTTGAACAGCTCGACCAGGGCATTGACAAGCTGGCCTGCGCAACCGGAGAGCGTGTCTGCCTCAGCACGAAGCAGAAGACCGTCCAGCGCGGCGAGTTCAGCAAGATCGCCCTGTCGGTGGAAAACATCCTCAAAGAGCCAGCAGGCAATGCCAAAGATGCGTTTCAGATCACGATCTCTCACCCCAATGCTGTTGATGCAGGTGACAGGCCTATTCCGGATCGCCTGGAGTGGCTCCCCCATCAGAGGATGGTAGAAATCCCAAGGCAGTCAACCATGACCATGGGAGTTGGCATCAACGTCCCTGACGATGCTGCTTCTGGAACGTACGTCTTTGACGCCACCGTCAGCGCCAATGGAGCGCCGTATCATCAGGGAATGCTCTACCGGTTTTATATCAGCGTACCCTGAGAATTGGGAGTTGGGAGAAAAGTTCCGAAGCTTTAACTCCAAACCAGGATTTCCCAACCCCAAAACTGACTCTATCATCATAATATTTATAAAAACGACACCTCTTAAACATCCCATGGCAGAACGAAGCGACGTAAAAGAGGCACGAGTCCGTGAAGCGAACCACAACAGGCTCCGTACCGAAGGCGGGCCAAAGAAGTACGCGTATGGAACAAGAGGATTTTTGGCCTCGCCAGGCCCGAACCTTGGCTTTGAGACGCCGTTGAACCTTCATGTCGGCGACAAGGTCAGGTACCGCATCGTCAAGGGAACCGTGGAGATCATTGGAAAGACGAGATGATAGTTCTGTAGAAATTATTGCCGATACGCTGGCAAATAGGATGCTATGCTGCCGCTTTCTTTACCGCTTCAGCCACTGCTTTTGACACGGCAGGATCAAGCGCGCTGGGAATAATGCTGCTTGCCGCCGGATTCTTTACGCATCCGGCAATGGCATGAGCAGCAGCCAGCTTCATCTTTTCCGTGATCGCTCCTGCACGGGCATCGAGCGCTCCGCGGAAGATGCCGGGAAATGCAAGAACGTTGTTCACCTGATTTGGAAAGTCGCTTCTTCCGGTTGCGACGACGGCAGCGCCGGCAGCCAAAGCATCAGGAGGAAGGATCTCCGGGTCAGGATTGGCTAACGCAAAAATGATAGGCCCTGCATTCATCGCCTTGATCATTGCCGAAGAGAGGACATTTGGCTTGGACAGGCCGATAAAGACGTCAGCGCCGTGGAGGGCGTCGGCAAGGGTTCGCGCAGCCGTATCCGCTGCCACTGCCATCTTCTGCGGGTTCATGT
The DNA here is from genome assembly GCA_016180035.1 of Candidatus Woesearchaeota archaeon. GTDB lineage: Archaea > Nanobdellota > Nanobdellia > Woesearchaeales > UBA12501 > JACPCA01. Next base: position 19,813 of record JACPCA010000060.1, on the reverse strand, counting down.
TCTCTTTTCTTCCTTTATAGACCACGCCCGCCGTATCGCAGAGGATGATCTGTTTTGCGCCGCTGCTCTTCAGCATCTTGGCAACAGCGATGCCGGCAGCTCCAGCGCCGGAAATGACCAGGGTTGATGTCGAAAAGGCCCGCCCGGTCAGCTTGAGCGCATTGATCAGCCCGGCAAGAACAACAACAGCTGTTGCGTGCTGGTCGTCATGCATGACAGGGATGTCCAGCTCCTTCTTGAGCCGCTCCTCAATCTCAAAACAGGCAGGAGCAGCGATGTCCTCAAGATTGATGCCGCCAAATACTGGAGCGATATGTTTCACGGCTTCCACAATCTTGTCTGGATCCTGCGTTGCAAGGCAGATCGGAAACGCATCCACCCCGGCAAGGATCTTGAAGAGGATGGCTTTTCCTTCCATGACAGGGATGGCAGCAGCAGGGCCGATGTTTCCAAGCCCGAGAACAGCGCTCCCATCGCTGACCACGGCAACCGTATTTCGCTTCAGCGTGTACTCGTACACTTTTTGCGGATCCTTGGCGATCTCGCGGCATGGCTCCGCAACGCCGGGCGTGTAGGCAAGGCTAAGATCGTCTTTGGTCGCCAATGGGATCTTGGAAGCAACTTCAAGCTTGCCGTGGCGCTGCCGGTGAAGGTCGAGAGAACGCCGAGCAACATCTTTTAACGGCAGTTTAGAAGATGATTCGCTTGTTGGCAACGAGTGCGGCATGGAGAAAAGAGGTAATCCTGGTTATATAAATGTATTTGTTTGGCTGGGGACAAGAGATGTCAATTAATAGTGGACAACAGTCATTTCATGTATTTTATCAAAATGGCTTCCATTTTTAGTGGCTATTTTTGTTATCCCATGAGAAAGAGCGACGCCGGCAATGAGACAATCAACTTCTCCGATCTTTTTTCCTTCTTTTGAAAGCTTGCCAGAGATCATTCCCGCCCTTAACGCTGCACTGCGATCAAATGGCAATACAGTAAGCTTGGCAATCAATGCAAATACTTTTTCAAGCCGTGAATGCGCGTTTATCCCTGAAGCATAAACACCTTGTACAAGCTCAAAAATGTTTATTTCAGACGTGAATAATGGCGTTTGTGTTTTTTCAACAATTTGGATGGCAGCCCGGTCCCCACGCAAAAAATCAATAAGAAAGGTAGAATCAGCAAACATGGTGTCACCCCATATGTTTTTCAATGTCTTCCAGCCGTTCTCGGGATTTTCTTCCCTCAAGAATTCGCTCTTTCATTCTCACCGCTTCTTTCTCCGAAACATCGCTCCAAGCGCCGGCAAGATCCATAATGCTGCTGCAGGCGCCTGTCAATCGCATCACTTCCTCTGAAAAGCTTTCTCCAGCAGCCTTTAGGGTTGCAAGCCGGTTGTATGCCTCATCGGTGACAGATATTGTTTTCGTAGCCATAGATACTGTGTATGTGTATGTGTATATATATCTTTGGGTTCTGGTTGGTTATTAGCCATACCTTCTTCCACTACATCTCTTCCGGCGCCTGGATGCCAAGGAGGTTCAGCCCCCGATCCAGCACGACACGGACGCAATCGATGAGCAGCAGGCGAGCGTCTCGAAGCTTCTGCTCTTCGGTTAAAATAGGGCAGGCATGATAAAACTCGTTGAAGGCTTGGGCAAGGTCGAGAAGGTAGCGTGCCAGCGCGCTGGGCCTATAATTGGCAGCAGCCTCGCCGACAACATCAGGAAAAGCGTGGAGGAGCTTGATAAGCGCAGCCTCTGCTGGAAGCACCAGCAGCGATGCATCTGCCTTGAACGCCGTTGATGGCCTGGATGCTTTTGATGGCATGATAGCTGTTTTTGATGGTATGATCGCTGTTGATGACGGCTTGCTTTTCTGTTCCTTGCCAGCATGCTCCTGCCTGAATTTCCGCAATACCGAGCAGATGCGCGCATGGGCATACTGGACATACGGCCCTGTCTCGCCGTCGAACGAGATGGATTCTTTCGGATCAAAATGCATGTCTCTGGAGGGATCGATCTTGAGCAGGAAGAACTTGAGTGCGGCAAGGCCGATCACCATGGCCCGCTTGCCCACCTCTTCTTCCGAAAGATCGTTGTGGCGCTTCCTGATCTCCACCTTGGCAAGGTCTGCCATGTTCTGGATAATGTCATCGGCATCAACCACCGTCCCTTCTCTGGACTTCATCTTGCCATGAGGAAGATATACCATGCCGTAGCTGAGATGAGAGCACTTGCCTGCCCAAGGGTACTTCAGCATCTTGAACAGCGCAAATAAGACCTGGAAATGATAGTTCTGCTCGCTGCCCACGACATGAATGGACTGGTCAAGCTGGTACTCCTTAAACTTGAGCGTCGCAAGGTACAGGTCCTGCGTCATGTACACGGATGTCCCGTCAGCCCGCAAGAGAACCTTCGGGTCGTGGCCTGGAATGTCGGCGACGACAGCGCCGTCGTCATTCTTGCGAAACACGCCTTTCTTGAGCCCGTCCAGCACGATCTTCTTGCCGTCCTCGTAAATGTCGCTTTCATAATAATACTTGTCAAAGCTCACGCCGAGCTTGCCGTACGTCTCCTCAAATCCGCTGTAGGCCCATGCGTTCATGAGCTTCCAGAGCTTCCGCGTCTCCTTATCGCCAGCCTCCCACTTGCGCAGCATCTCCTGGGCATCTCCTTCAAGAGCCTTATTCTCTTCCGCTTTTTTGTTGAAGACAACGTAATACTTGCCGACAAAATGATCAGTCTTGATGGTTGGCTGCTCTCCCTTCCCCCATCGCTGGTAGGCAAGCATGGACTTGCAGATGTGGACGCCGCGGTCATTGTTGATGTTTGACTGGATCACCTTTGCTCCTGCGAATTGGAGGAGGCTTGAGACGCTGTGGCCTATCGCAAGATTGCGAAGATGCCCGAGATGAAGCGGCTTGTTGGTGTTGGGCGAAGCGTACTCGACCATGAGCGTTTTTTTTGGCGCGTTTTTGGGCGTGGCCATCCCCCTGCCGTAATCAAGCTTCTTCTTGGCGATGATGGGAAGGACGTCACTTCCGAGAGCAGCTGGATCCATGAAGAAATTGATGTACGGCCCTACCGCTTCAATCCGGCAAAAGGGATAGAGCTTCTGCTTGTTTTGATTTTGTGCGGTGAGGCTCTCCACAACGCCTTTCGCGATGAGCTGCGGCGCCTTCTTCAGTGCTTTTGCATGAGAGAAGCAGGGATACGCCATGTCGCCAAGTGCCTTGTCTTTCGGAACCTCCAACAGCGATTCATCTATCGCAAGATGTTTTTTCAGGATGGTTGCGGCAGAGGAGCGGATGTCCATGGTGGTCAGTACCAAGATCGTGTTTTCGTCAGTGTTCCCCGCGCAGGTCAGCTCTTGCCCTCTTGGCAAGCTTCCGATGGAGCCGTGCACGAGGCTGGTTTGGAACAGGGGGGATGCCGACAGTGTCAAGCCTGCTGTGGATGGCAGAGATGTCTGCCCGGATCTGCTGGAGCACTTTTTTTTCCTGCTGGGTCGCATAGATCCGATAGATAAAAAAGAGCATATACAAGCCGAACAATCCGCCGACAGCAAGCCGGATCTGGTTCAGGATCGGGTCGAGAACAGCGAAGATGGCAGACGCCAGAGGGTCTAACAGGGGGATAGTTGCATTAGCAAGGGCCATGGAGAAGATTGAAGGGAAACGGTATATAAAATTTGTGCAAATAGCGGCCCTGTAGAAAATGTCTTCTTGATAGGGGGCGGCGCTGTTGATATGCTCTTTGTAAAACATAATTCAACTTTATTCTTCAGAACGCTCGTCATTATCAGAATATTGGATGCTGTCAGCAGCATCTTCCATCGCCTTCATGACCTGTTTTGCCTGCTCTTCAACAGTGATGAGATAGGTGACATCGCCGAACTGGTCTGTCGCACAGTCGTGGCAATAGAACAAGTCAGAGCTTCCTTTAACGCAAAATGATGCGTTCTTATCGCAGATGATACATGTTTTTGCCATGAACGGTAATGGTGTGCTATGCTAATGACGTGATGACGAAGGTGATGGTGAAGAACAGGATATGGCGCGGTCAGTAACCGTCATGATCAGAGGGCTTGTCATCCTCCGGTGATTTATCGATCTCGTCAGCATCATCATACCCCTTGCTGAAGCCCTGCTCGTTAGGGGTTGATTCAGAATCGTCAGCATCATCATCAGAGCTTTCGCCGCCGATGAAATCATCCGCGGACTCATCGTCTGGATAGTCGTCGTCCATAATGCCACTCCCGTTCATGCCTCTGCTTTTCTGGTATATAAAGATTGTCAAAATTGCCTTGGTTTTACCCACTATCTTTACCGTATCAGGAGGTCAGATTCGATCTTAGCCAGCCGAGCCTCGAGCCTTGCCAGGCGTTCGTCGATGATGTTTGTTCTTCGGTACAGGTAGAGGACCCATCCTTGCAAAGAATCTTTTATGGCAAGGATATCCGCCTTGACTGCCTGAAATGACTGCCGAAGCACATTTGATGACACTGCCATTGTTGCCTCCGATACGACACGAAAGTTTGGAGGATTGGAAGAGGGTTGTATTTAAAGGTAATGGCAGACGGCCTTACAGTTCATCTAATCGAGAAAGGATGGTGCCATAATCTGATGGTCGTCTTATAACGGAGTCGCTTTTTCTAGATCACCAACAGGAACATACTCCTTACGCCCATCGGAAGACAAGATTGCACAAACTACCCGCCCCGCAGATTCAAACGGCCGCTCAACCACCTCCCCAACATCACCCGCCTTGAACACACGATAATCCCTCACCAGTCTCACAACATCACCCGCCTTAAACGTTGACACCGCCAACTGAAGAGCCTCCTCCCTCTGCGCCTTTCCCTCCCTAAACTGCCGCTCCTCTTCAACTGTCAAAACAGCTTTTTCTAGACGATCAACAGGAACATACTCCTTACGCCCATCGGAAGACAAGATTGCACAAACTACCCGCCCCGCAGATTCAAACGGCGATTGATCAACCTTCCCAACATCACCAGCCTTGAACACACCATAATCCCCCACCAGCCTCACAACATCACCCGCCTTAAATTTTGGTAATTCTGATAAAATAGGCTCGGCAGGTGATGATGTTTTTTCAATATACGCCTCAAACACCCACCCTGTTGTTCCATTAGTAAACTGAACCTGCCAACTTATCAGTTTGTCAACATCGTGTCCTGGACCACTAATAACTTGTCCGATAGTACCATGAACAAGACGCCCTAAATGCTGCCTTCTCCCCTTCCTGCCTAAACTTGAATAGACATCAATGTGCTCATATTTCACGTTCACCCAATCTCCCACCTTAAACTTCGTCGAAATAGGCTCGGCAGGTGACGGCTCCGGGGAAGGCTCAGGACCAGCAGCCCCTTCCGCCGGCATCAGGACTTCTCTTAGACGCACCCCATCTGACGGCCCGATAAGACCTTCTCGCTCCATGCGATCGACAAACCTGGCAGCCTCGTTATATCCTATCCTCAATCCCCGCTGCAATCCCGAAGCGCTGACCTTGCGTGTCTTGCGGACAATGGTCACGGCTTGCTGGTAGAGGATTTCGTCGTCTGGGGATAGTTCGGCAGTTGGAACTGGTGCAGCCGCCTCGGTAGTTTTCGCTATTCGAATCTCATCAACCCACCCTGTCTCTCCATTATTGTATTGGACGAGCCACCAATTGCTTACTCCGTCGGATTCTGGCCCTTGGAGTATTACGCCGAGCTCATCTCGCCTGTGTTCCTCCAAACGCCCTCGGTCATATCGTGGATTCTTGTAAGCAAAATGGGTGCTAATCACAATACACTGATCGCCAACCTTAAACTTCGTTGAGGCTGGAACAGACGGCGCCTCTCTCCTCACTTCCTCCTTCACCTCCTCCTTCACCCTCTTCACGATCTCTTTCAGCACATCACGATCCTTCACTGCCTGCTGCAGACAGGCCGGAATGTCCTGCTTGAGCTTGTCGAGGATTTGCTGGAGGGCTTCAGTGGCGTCATTGATCACGCCACCTTTAGGAATAACAATTTCTGGTTCTGAATCGTCTTTTGGAAGAAGATATGGTACGGTTATGGCTCGTTGGAGGTCGCGTACTGTTGTTATAATAACAGAATATTCCTTATCAATAGCTCTTGTCTGTCCAACATACCATTGCAGCGTGGTATGCTGGGATTGAAGAGTGGTGATGATGCGTTGGATCTCTCTCGCTGCAGGCTGGTCATTCATGGATAGTGCCGCCTCATAGAGGGCAGTGAGCTTTTGGATGGCTGCCCTGCTAATATGTTCTGCGGAAGCGCAATATCCGAGAACTTGTGAAAAGGACTCAAGAGTTCTAAGAAACTCAGAGATATCCTCCTGAATGTATTGGCACAGGTTTGAAAGGTCAGCCTTTCCTGCTTCAATAGCTGACGGGTCTTCTCGCATCTGACGAATAATCTTTTGAACTTCTATTATTCTTCCTTGGGCGAGATACCAATCCGAAAAATGGATTTTCTCCAGCAATTTGTGCTGGCTTTGCAGCAGCTGTACCCATGCATTGAAAACATCGAGCACATCGCCTTCCAACCCGACGACATGCCTGAATTCGGACAAGAGCCGCCGGAGAACGCCTTCATGCTCTGGTGGGAGCACTGGCGGCGGTGTTGGCGGCGCCGGCCTTGGCCGTTCTGGAAGAGCCCTCTCTTCTGGCGGCGCTGACTCTTGTTCTTTTGGCCCAAAAACACTTTTCCATATACTCGGTGGACTGCGGACTGGCGCAGGCCTTTCCCTCGGACGCGGAGGTAGCTCGGATTCTTCTGCCGCCCGCGCTCCCGCCAACACTGCTCGCTCTTCATCCGTCATCCTTATTGGCGGCCGCACCTCGGTCCTTCGCGGAGGAAGAGGCCGTGAACTTGGCGATGGGCGCGGCGGTGGTGTCGGCCGAGGAGGACGCACTGGCGGAACAGGAGGTGGGGACGGCCTTGCAAGCTGCTGCTTTCCCTGCTGCACGCGCCGCATGATGGGATCGTACAGGTTGGAAGAATCCGGCAAGCCGGCATGGTCTGCATGGGCCTTGGCAAGCTGGAGAAGATGCTCTATGTCACGATACATCTGGTTGAGATCACTTTTCTTGATGGCCATTGGTTAGCGTAGTTTCTTTTTTGAATGCCTGGCAAGCAGTTTCTCATCAATCTTAACTTTCTTTTCCAGACGTTTAATATCCTCTTCCGCTGGAAGCCTTTCAGGGACAATGCCCCTATCAGAAAGAAGCGTTCTTATGCCGGTATTATTCTTGATATGCTCACGGGTTATACCTGCCTCGCCACGCATATTTTCTTTCTGAACATTAAAGTTTGTAATTTCTGTCGCAAGATTTTTTGCGGTTATTGTGATTGTTGGAAGAAAATCAGCAAGCGGCCTATGTTGAGGAACGCCAATCTTTTTCTTCATTTGTGATGTCGTTAACCCACCAAATAATGCTTCATCTCCCTTGCTTCTTATTCTTGCAAAACCATCATCGTCAACACCTCGCTCATAAATAAGCTTAGAAAGCTCGGTTTCAGATGCAACAAGTTTTTGTCTCGCATATAAGGATGTCATCAATTTTCCTTTCTGTTCCTGAGCCTCTCTTGACCATTTTGTTGGCCTCAACAAAATGGTTATGAACAACATATCCAGAAGTTTCACAAGAAATCTTTGCTTTTTCGATAACATTCAGAAAATTTCTCCATTCATCATAATCAAGCAAGCGCTGCAAATCTCTCGCAAACCAGAATTCAAGGCCATCAATAGTTTTGGCGCAGTCTTCAAATGACCTATTCATTTTTTGGAGTATATCTCGCCGCATGGAAACACCGCCCATTCATAGAAACCCTCTGCTAAAGATGAACTGCTTACCCAACATAGCTCATCCGCTTCTTCTGCTCTTCCTCGGTGGTCTCCTTGCCCTTGCTCATGAGCGTCTTGATCTTGTCTTCGAACTTCTCTGCCTGCTCGAGGAGGGGCTTGGGGTCCAGCTTGAGGCCGAGATAGCTGTCCAGCACTTTGATGATATCTGCTGCTGCCTTGCTGTCCGGCAGGCCGGAATGGGTTTCGGCAAAAACAGCGGTGACAGGAACGCCGTCAGCCACCAGCAGCGCGCCGGTGACGCCGATGATGATGCCTTCCTTGAGCGGCTCGATGCCAGACTTCTTGAATTTTGGAGTATTGGCAGCGATGGAAGAGTAATAGAAGCAGCGTGGAGCGTCCTGCGATTGGGAGGCTACACCTTCGAGGCTGACGATCTCTTTCGCCTTGAGCTTCTTGGCAAGGTCAACGATGGCGTCTGCCAGCTTCCACTCAATGCCCTTCAGGCTGGCGATGATGTGGATGATCAGCAGGTTGGTCTTCTTGTCGTAGAATACCCCTATCGGATGGACCACTTTCCCTTCATGGATGGCGACCATGGTCGGGATGGTGTCATCCTGGATCGTGCCGATCTGCTCTGCCTTGAGCGTGTCCAGCAAAAATTCGGTGGTGATGGTGCCGATAAGGCCAAAGCCAGGGAAGCCTTCAATGATGGTGCATCCCATCGGTTTCTTGGTGAGGTTGATGTTCATAGGCCTTCCTGCTTTTTATTGGTGGTTCCCTTTTTTAATGTTGTTGTTTAAGGGACGTTGGAGAATATGCTGTAGCTTATGTTGGACGCTTCCATGCCAGCCTATTTATAAATAGTCTGGTAATGCAATACCAATCTATTTATATATAAGCTGGTATTGTATTACCAATACATTTATATACGAGCTGGTATTGTAATACCAGATGGACTATGCACGAATGAACCCCTGGTGGGGTGGAAAAGAGCACGTTACTGAAGATAAGCATCTTAAAGACTATGCGGCAAAAAGATACCAGTGGAAACCTGCCATCTTGGACACGCTGCATTTAGAGCCGAACAATATTTTCTCTCTGCGCGGGCCAAGGCAGGTTGGAAAAACAACATTGGTGAAGCTTCTCATCCAAAAACTTCTCCAGAAGTATCCTGAAAAAGCAGTTTTTTACTGGAACTGCGACGAATTAGTGGATTTTCGAGAGCTTGCATCAGTGCTGAGAGATTATCTTTCATTTTCTCAGGATCACCAACAAAAGTTCATCTTTCTGGACGAAATCTCGCGCATCAAGCAATGGCAGCGCGCCATAAAAAGCATGACTGATTCTGGAGAGCTTGAGGGCTGCTGCATTTTTCTCACGGGTTCCCACACATTAGACATCAAGTATGGTATAGAGCGCCTTCCTGGCAGGATAGGCGCCAAAGGAAAAGACATGATCCTTCTGCCGATGAGTTTTTCTTCGTATCTCCGCCTTGTCGCCCCTGAACTGGCGCAGGAGAAAATCGCTCTCAAGAGCTCTCAGCAGATCCTTCAGGCAGCACAACGAATAGCTCCTTTTTCTTCCCAGATACATGCGCTTTTTAAGCAGTATCTGATAACAGGAGGTTTTCCATTGGTGGTAAATGAGTATGCAGCGCGGCACAGCATCCCGGATTATGTTTTTGAGCTCTATTTCCAGTGGATTGTCGGAGACATCGTCAAATGGGGAAAACAGGAAAAGATAGTGGTGCAATTGATGAAAGCAGTCTTGGAAAAGCAGGCTGCTGCAATAAGCTGGGATGGATTAGCAAAAGATGCTGAACTCAAAAGCCACAAAACAGTCTCTTCATACATAGAAATCCTGGAAAATATGTTTGCGCTATTGGTGCTGAATTACATAAACATCCCAAAGAAAACAGCAGATTTCTCCAAGAATAAGAAAATATATTTTATAGACCCGTTCATTTTTCACATTTTCAATAAGAAACTCTATTTCAAGGAACAGGAGATAACTCCTGCTTTAGTTGAGGGCACTATACTTTCTCACCTCGCAAGGCTCCAAGGAGGCGCCGCAAAGCTGTATTACTGGAAAAATGGAAGGGAAGTTGATGGCATAGTCCAGCAAGGAACTGCCTTGTTCCCCGTTGAAGTAAAATACCAAAACCGCATCAGCGGAGATGATTATCGCGGCTTGCACTATTTTAAGCAGGGAATTCTGGCAAGCAAGAACACCATGGAAGATAAGGGAAAATATGTAACTATACCCGCACACTTGCTGTTGGCGGTGCTGGATGAAGAAGCGTAATCCAAACCGCCCTAATCCAGCATATTCGTAAATTTGCCCAAGTCTGCCCTTCTCTTTTCGTCGGAGCGGAGATCGTAATCTAAATACGTTCTTAGGAAGTCGTCTATTCTCATGGCTGCAATCGTTTTGGCATTCACCAGTTTACCTTCTGAAGCGCTGGCAACAAACTGGTATCTTCGGCTAGACACTTCTGGACCGACAACTGTGCCAAGCATTCTCGCTTCGACAGCCGCGCCTGCTTCTTCAGCCGCAATCCGCTTTCCTTGATCTATCCTGAAGTCAACCACTTCGAGAATGTGAGCGAGAATGACCGCCTTTGCTTCAGGTGTAACCACCCGCTGTATGTCCTCTATAGTTGTTATGGATTTATCGTTGAATATGGCATCAATGTCTTTTATAGACCGTTGCGCGGGTGGAGCTTCACGCGGCGTTGTCCTCTCGCGAACGATGAGGGTGTCCTCAGATGAGTCAGCTGAAGATGGCGGGGTTGTCTTTTCAATAGTCTCCTCACCAATCCAATTTGTAACTCCATCCTGAAGGTGAACACGCCACCAAAACTTTTTTTCCTCTGACGACCAAAACGGCCCATCAATCACCTGGCCAACCTCACCAACCTTAAAGTTAGCTGTATTCTTCCCCAGCCTCACCCAATCCCCCACCTCAAACTTCTCCGACACCGGCGCATCTCCTCCCTCCGCCTCTCGCACGTCACTCCGTGCCGATGCTTGCAGCCTCTGCATGATGCTCCTCAGCGCATCACGATCTCGTGCTGCCTGCTGGAGGGCAGCGTTAACGGTTTTCAAGATATTTTTTTCTGAATTGGAAACAAAAAGTATCCTATTTACGTTTGCTTCATCGAAGAAGGACTCGAGATCAGCAAGAATGTTCTGAGTTGTACTGCCATTCTCGATGGCGTCCTTCATGGCGGCAAGGTTGTCCCTAAATTCTTCAAGCTTAATACAAAAATCCCTGACAGAATTTATGGCATCAGGGAAAAATTTCCCGATTTCATTACCTCTCTTCTGGACGTCCGCAATGATGTCGGCGATAACCTGGGGGTGAACTGAATCTCCTGCAGTTTGCGCAGCACTGAGGCTGTCATTTAACAAGGAAAGCAAGGAGGCGTGAAGATCTTTATACTTACCCAACTCACCCATCGCATCAAAAAGATTGACGAGATCCTCGAACAACACAGCTTCCTTTGACATCAAGGCTTTCACGAGCTCCAGCATGGGGCTCTTCAGGGCATTGGCTCTGGATGGCTCTCTTGTTGCCGTATTAATGTTCTTCTTGAGTTCATCAAGCATACTTTGGATTGTTCCACACCGTCCTTCAATTGTATAACCCTTCTTGTTTACATCACTAAACAAGCGCTGGACGCGCTCCAAGAATTCCACCCATGCGTCAAACGCGTCCCCGGCAGGCTGTGCAGCTCGACGAACTGAAAGTTTCGCTTTCAAACGCTCTTTTGCGCTGCTCATGCGTCCCTTCACGCTTTCCCAGAGAGAAGGCCGTTTTGGCCGTACTGGAGAAGGCCTCACTTCCGTCCGCCGCGAAGAAGGCTGCGGCGGAACCGGCCTTGGAATTTCTGCCGGCCCATGTCGAGGACGCTCTTCTGCCTCGTCACGCGGCGATGGCCCAGGAAGAATGACAGGCTCTGGCGCTCTAGATGCGTTCTCCTCAATCTTTTTTCTTCCTTTCGCTACTTGTTTAGAAATCTGCTTGTAGGCTTTTGCCTCTTGTTTCAACCCAGCTTTCTTGGCGTGCGCCTGCGCAGTCTGAAGAAGGGCATCAATATCGTCGTACGCCTTTTTCAGATCCCGCTGGGTGAACCTGTTCCCTGCCATGCCTACCTCGCCACCCATGGGAGCTGATTGGTGTTCATGGGATCGCCGCCCCGAAGAACTGCTGGTTGTTGTTCACATAATCAACATAGTCCGTCTGCTCCTGCGCCCACTGTGCGACAAGCTGGGCGAAGTGCTGCCGGTCTGCCTGAGGAAGGATCTGGAACGTCTGGTGATTGAAGATCCCTTGTACCCACTGATTAAGATGCTGGCGCAGCAGGTTCATCTGATTGAAGCGCTGCTGTAATGGCCCTGCGAAAGGGTGGCCAGCATTGGCGGCAGCCTGCGTGTCATGCTGGAATTGCTGATTGGCGGTAGCAAACCCTGCAAGCTCTTGTTGGAACTGCTGGGCAGCCTGGACAAAATGAGCATGCGCCTGCTGAACTTGTTGAGGGGTTGGTCCTGGTTGTGGTTGCTGCTGACCGCCGCCCCCTCCGCCGCCACCTTGTCCTCCTCCACCAGCACCACCACCTGCTCCGCCGCCACCAGCACCACCACCTGCTCCTCCTCCACCCTGGCCTCCGCCAGCACCACCGCCACGACCGCCACCAGCACCAGCTCCACCACCAGCACCGCCAGGCCCCACGATCGTATGGAAGAGCTGCCAAAACATGACAAAAATACAGGCCAGCATGGCAAATTCGAGCGTCGGCTGAAACCAGAGCAGCCCGGACAGCGGCGTTGCTCCAGATGTTGCAGAGATGTGGTACAACGCCATGGCCATGACAAAGTAGAGGAACGCCTTGATGCCATGATTCATCCTGTTGTCTTCGTTAAACGTCGTGTGGGAAAGATAAAGGATGGCGACGATCGGAGCGACGACGAGCAAGAGCCCGATAAGCCCGTGCCACAGCTCAAACACAAGATAGAGCCATGCCTGCCGCATGGGAATGATGCCGATGAAGGAAACGATCAAAGCTAAGATAAGCGCGGCGTTCCGCCGCTCATGCCCCAGAACGCGCTGGGCAGCAAAATAGAAGACCGTGAACAGCAGCCAGAACAGCAGGAACTTCATCCAGAACACGAAGTTTGCCTGGAAGTAATTGCCGAGGAATACCGTGTTCATGACCTGCCGGAACTTGCCGAGGAAAGCGAACTGCTGCGCGCTCACGGAGAGCGGAACAAGAAGCATCATAAAGAGAGGAATGCCGATCCTTTGAATTTTTTGGAGTTTTGCTGATGTGGTTGCGGATGTCATCGGTGTCACGCTCGTTTTGCATGTGCTTTCTGTTCATTGAGGGATCTCTGGGCTGCGGTGCGCAAGTTTTTGAGCGTGTAGACGGACTGGCGTTCCCGTTCCACCCCATCCTTTGCCTTCCGGTACAGATTCATCATGAGGTCGCGATATTTCTGGGAATCTTTATACTGGCCGAGCAGCGCTTCTGAAATTTTCTTTATTTTCTGAACGTTTGACTTATCATCCATATCACTTGCCTGCTTCAGGCGTTCTGGATTGAGGCATTCGATCATCGCCCGTGTGAGCTCCAGTTCAGTCTGCTCGCTCTTGACAAGCTGGTGGAGGGCGTCAAGGGATTTCACGTCGAGCTTGACCTCGCGCTTGGCAGTCCGCCGCGCTCTCTTCGTGACGCCGCGCTCTTCTTTCTCGATCTGTTCGGTCTCTTTAGCTCCTGGAACACCGCGCTTGCGGAGCTTTTCTGCTTGTTCCTGAACTTGCTGTTCTGCTGCTCCAAGCCGTTCGGTAACAGCTGCCATCTGCTGGTCTGTTTGGACTCTGGCCTGTTCCGCCCGCTCCATGTCTGCAGTGATCCGTGCTTGGTTCGCGGAGGCGTCAGCGAGCTGGTTGGTAAGCTCGAGCAGACGGGCTCTAGCCTGCTCTTCACGCTGCCGCACTCCCTCTTCCCGCCGCTGCACGTCCTGAAGCTGTCCCTCAAAGAGCTGCTGGCGGCGCGTGTATTCCTGCCGTGCTTCCTGAAGAAGAGCCTGTGCTGCTTGCTGATTGGTCTGGCCTGCTTCCTGACTATTTCGTCGGGCATCTTCCTGAAATCTCTGCAGCTGCTCTTGAAAGTCCTGCTGCATACGATCGCGCTCCTGTCTCATCCGTGCACGCTCTTGGTCCAGTTGATTGAACTGGGTGTTCGCTGTCTGGAGCTGATCAAGAAGCTGCCCTTCTCGCTGCGCCCAGGCAGCGCCGCCCTGCTGGAGTTGTTCTTGGAGGGCGGCAATTTGTTGTCCCCACTGCGCCAGCGCCTCCTGCTGCTGCCCCAGCTGCGCTTCAAGTGCGGCAAAACGCTCTTCTGTCTGCTCGTCAACAATGTTTTGCTGTGCTGCCTGCTGTCCTGCCTGGTTAAGTCCTGCGGTGATATCAGGAAACGGGTCTGGCGGGCCGATGTGGCCGAGGCCTGCTCCCTGGCCAAGCCCGCCGCCCTGCCCTCCTCCGCCCCCACCGCCAGCTCCGCGACCGCGAATCCCGGCGACGAGGTGGAATAATCCAAGAACGATAAGGATAGCGCCAGCAGCCATGATGATCGCGTTGAACGCGGCAAGCCATTCTTTTCCCTGTTGGAAAAGCGTCCATGGCGCCCCGAGGAAAGCGCTGATTAGCATGGAACAGAGAAAGAGAATAATGCCGCAGATCAGCCGCCGCCATCCTTCGTGCTGGATGCCGCGCCAGACGCGGGTGAAGAGGGAAAAGCCCAAGAAAGAGATAAAGCCGATCAAGGCTAAGATCCAGACGATCTGCATGACTTGCCCGAAGAGAACAAGAAATGTTTGATGGATGCCGAACACGAGAACACCGGAAATGAACAGCGCGCCAATAGCCCGATGGTTCCGGTTCATCTGGGAGAATCGTTCGGATTGGGATGACAGGTGGTACAGTCCAAAAGCGCCGAGAAGAGTGAGGAGCATAAGAAACTTGTTCGTGGCAGCAGCATTAATACCAATCTTGTCCATATCGCCAAAGACCCACTGGAAGGCTTGAGTGATGTAGCCGAACGCCTTGCTGAGCATACTTATAGGATCATATGCTAGAGCTGAAACAGCGACAGAAGCTAAAGAGAGCAATATGATTATACCAATAAGTAGACGGAACCTCTTCGTACTCATCCATACACCTCTGGATAGAAGAAAACAAGAATAGGGCGTTTATAAATATTTTCTTTTTAAACAGTATCGAAAACCCCCACTTCCGGGCTTATTCGGAGCTTAAAACTTGAGGAATCCTGGCAGCACAGGCTCGATAAACGGCCATGCGTAAGGTGCTATCGAGATCAGCGCGCCGACGACAAGGGCATGGCCCATCTTTTCGCCGATGCCAGACGCCTTGCCGGCAATGGCAGCTGCCGCCTTGACCTTTACGGTTGCCACCAGGCCAAGAAGAATCCTGACGCCGAGATTGACATAAAAGTTTTCTTCAAGAGGGTAACCCGCAAGGTTTGATACGAAACTAATGTTCATGCTGATAAAGACAAGAACCATGGCGACGATGACGGCGTGAAGGCCATGCTTCAGCCATCCCATGCCCTGCTCATCACTGTGGACAAAGGCAAGCTCGACAAGACCGATAACGATGCCCATAGAAATAGCGGGAAAGATGACAAAGGAACTGACGGGTTCTACGGCCATGACATCACGCTCTTTGGGCTGGATAAATACTGTTTATGGTCAATACTATTTATGGACAAGATAGGATAAAAATGAGCGGATTGGTATATAAATATTGTGATTTACGACACGCCATGTTCACTATTTTTACCGTCTTTCTGATGCGTATGCTGTCGCTACTTTCGAAAATCTTTGGCACTGGCACCTTCGTTGAGCTGTAAAGAAAAACGAAAACAATTACTAAGCCCCCACCATGGACTATCGTCTGCTACGCAGTAATCTTACTATTTCAAAATTTTCCAGAAATCTATTGGGGGCTGGCGTCTGATTAGGCTTCTTTCAAAAATAAAAAATCACTTATTTCGTCTGCTTTAAATCCTGCACCTATAAGAGCTTCACGCCATTTTTGATCAGCACAACGATGGTATGATATTCCGTGAGCGGGAGTTACTCTATAAATTTCTGAAGAAAGTTCTCTTTTGTATTCAGCAACAGCAGGATCATGACATATTTTTCCACCAATGACAGAAGTGTCTAAAACTCCTGAACGTACTACTGTTGCTGATCCGGTTGGTTGGTATCTTAAGAATGTTAATCCATCTTCTGATACTGCTGATAGCATCCCCGCGTATTGAGGATTGCCCCTCAAAAATTCTTCAATAGCTTCTCTTGTTGCATCAGCTGCAAATGGATCAACACCTACATACGATGGAACTCTTAATTGTGCAACATAGGGGAGAATCCCTGTTCTTGCTGAACCAATCTCAATATTGCTTTTCCCTCAACAAATTCTTTTAATTGAAGCAATCGATCGCCAAGATCCTCAGAACTTGTTCTAGAAAGAACATAATCCATTGGATTGCTTCCTCTAACAACCTTCTTTATCGCTTCTGGTTCCGTCATAAACTATAGAAAAACCCTATTTATAAACCTTTCTATAAATTCGCTACTAACAAAAGACAACATAAAACAGGGTGATCGCTTTCGCCACTAACCCAACATAAGAAGTTTTATATAGCTTTTTCATTTGATATGCTTGATGGCAGGTGACGACTATACAATCCTACGGGCAAAGTTTCTGAAAGCATTTGCTAATCTTCCGGAAAAAGCAAAATCAGAAGAGGTTATAGCAGTTATAGATGAGAAACCTTACACTTGGATTGCTGCGACTATAGAGATCAAGAGTGAATCAGCAACAGGAAAGAAAATATTAAAAATCCTCAAAGAATTAGGCGTCCTATGAGTGAAAAAATATCCAATGAATTGAAAAAAATTGTACTTTGGAGATTAGACACCATCCCTCCAAACTTTAAATTGTCTATTGGCAATGAGGGCACGTTCACCAAAGAAGAATTGAGACAACATGTGCAAAAAGAGGATCAAATTGGAGTCGCTTTTGCTAAAATGCAGCTTAATTTTATGAAAGCATTGGCAAGCGGTGAATTCTCCAAGACACTGGCAGAATGAAAACACTTATCACCATGCCCAATTATGACGATGCTACTTCTTACCTCTATTACTATGCGGAAGAATTGGTGAAATTTGCCGAGGAAGAGAATATCACTGTACGTCAGCTAAAGCGTCCAAGATTGCGAAGAAAAATATTGGAGGAAAGTATAACCAAACAAAACCCGCAACTCCTTCTCTTTAATGCACATGGTGATGAAACCACAATTTACGGCGATAAAGTTGAGGGAGAAGAAGAATATCTTATTCGAGAGAAAGAGAATCACCAACTTCTTACAGGAAAGTTAACCTATGCCAGAGCGTGTAGCGCAGCAGCTTCGCTTGGAAAAGTGTGCACGCAGAAAGATGGCTGTTTCATCGGCTACAATCGGCCATTTAGCTTTTGGACTGATACAAGCAGAACAACTACACCCTTAAAAGATAAAGTTGCGCAACTTTTTCTCCAACCATCTAATGAATTGGCAATCGCTCTCCTTCGTGGAAAGAGTGCGCGTGAAGCGGCAGATACATTTTTCAATATGTCAAAGAAAAATATTCTCCACCTTCTTGCAAAGCAGGATGATCCGGGAGCAATGGCTTCTGCGATGCTTCTCTGGAACAATATGACTGCTCAAGAGGTTCTTGGAGATGAACAAATGAGATGTTCTTGACGATTAAAACGCCCGCCCAAAACGATAACGTTACTCTGGAAAACTCCGACAGCGCCTAGAAGTACAGCAACTCAAAAACTCTTCGCCGCTACGCTCCTTGCCCCCCCTCCCCACTTCGCCAGGAAATTTTATGAACGATGATTCTAGCCCTCGCTCGTAGGTCGGAGAAACTGACAGGCATCCCCTGCGTTAAAACAAAAGATAACTATTCTCTGAGAAAATGCGTTCCTTAATCCGTTCTTACTCAATCTTCACTTTCGTCCCGATCGCTTGTCCGGGAACGCCAGTCTCAAAGTGCACCCGCAGGGCGCCAGAATTGCCGTGGATATTGCTGATCGTTCCCTTCAGCTCCTTCTTCGTCGGTGTCATCCACACCACTCGCTTGCCGACCAGCTGTTTTGCCTTGTCGCGGGATGCTACCCCAGCCACTTTAAGAACAGCCTGATTCGGGGTCTGATGGTGTTTTTGCCTTCGATAATTGACTAAGACGCCTTCCATGCATGGTCATGAAAGGGGGTTATTTATATAGTTTTTGACGGCGCACCGTGATACGTAAAACGTACAAATACGAAAAGCTTATATAGTTGTCTGAATATAATCAACAGATGTCAGATCTTGAAACAGCGAAAATGTCCATGCGCGGGCAAGTTATCATCCCAAAAAGGATACGGGAAGCGATGGGTGCGAAAGAAGACTCCACCCTTGCCTTTATTCTGCTTGACAACAACCGGATTCTTCTCACCAGGCTGGAGCGGGAAAAGATTGTGCAGGAATTTGACCAGCTGAGGAACAGCATCAGGAACAAGCGGAGCGAGGAAGAGATTGAAGATGTCATTCGGGACGTACGAAAGAAGAGAAAGAACCAATTATAATTTAATCTCCCAATGCCCGCCCTTCGCTCCACCAACTCTCTTAATGTGTTTCTCTTTTTTTAGAGTCGCCAACTGCTTCTCTACCGCCCTCTGCGAAATTCCAATAATGGCAGCCATCTCTCGTGCAGAAATAGATTTATTCTCTTTAATTAAAGCCACAATTTTCTCCGAACTTTTCTCCGAACCTTCTCCGAACTTTACACCCCCCATAACTTCGAACTTCCTATCAAATACTACCAAAAACCCGCTTTTGAGCTTCTTAAACTCAACTTTAACCTTTTCCTCTTTACAAGCGTCATGAATCCTTTTAATCCCAGAACCCCAACGCTCAATATCTTTGCTCAAATAAAGCGTATTGGCTATGAGTGGATTTCTCAAAACAGATCTTTCAGTCCCGGTAAAGAAATCTTTGGGATCATAGCCCTCAGGAAATAATCCAGGATTGTAAATTCTACCCTGTCTTTGAAGATAGCCACCTCATTCCCTTTTCTATTTGTATAATCACGATGGCATAATGAGTTCACCAATGCTTCTGTGATTGCCCTGATGGGAATTTCGGGAATTTCTTTCCGAACACGCTCTTTCAGTTCAGCTCGCCAATTGATATGTTCCTTGATGTAGGATTCTGACTGTTGCAACAGTTCAAAAATGTTTCCTTTAAATTGTCGGATATCCAAAAAGGTCAGTTTATCTGTTCCTGCAAAAATCGCTGCTTGAACTTCAAGTAAATTATCATCACAAAACAATACTTCAGCGGCTTTGAGCAATTTGTCGCCTTTCAGTAAGCTTAACTTATTCAAGACAGATTTGGCATTGATGAACTTGAAGCCTATCCGCTTTGCTGCGTTCGCACGTTCAACAAAATCTTTTAATGTTTCCTTATTAGTGTCCTTTAGCGCCTTTTCAGCTATTTCTTCTTCCCACAGGATTTTGTTCTTCTTTAGGATAAACTTTTCCAACTCTTGAGAACTTATCTTTTTGTCTTCATCCCCCACACGGATATAAGCACGGCCATAAGCATAATAGGGAATGTTCTCTCCAGAAAATTCAACATGGACGCATTTCCTGCCTTCCAAAGTAACTTCGTTGATTTTAGGAAATATTTTCGGCTCGATATTATCAGAAATGGTTTTTGAAACTTCTCTGATTGTGTTTTCCGTAACCATCTGACCGACAACACTGCCATCATTCTTCACACCAAAATACAGTTCTCCTTTCTGGTGCTTGTTGAGAATGGAGACTATCGATAGTATTGCCTCTTTCAGCTCGGATGTTGACTTC
>JACPCA010000059.1 GCA_016180035.1 Candidatus Woesearchaeota archaeon | reverse complement strand
AAGGGAACGATCGAATTTCCTGATTTTGAAATGCCATACCCGTTTAAGAAAAGGCATCCTATATAAAGAATCTTGACAGGATTATTCTGATGGGAATAAATATTGGCAGCGGTGTGGATAATTTTACATAGCCTTGATGGAAAAGAATAGAGAGGATAACTCACCTAAAAAGAGCGATTAGGAAGCACTAATTAGGGTGATGACTGGCAATCTGCTCTTCTCTCTTCTTGTTCAATTGGAAAAAACAAGTACTTTTTTGTGCAGGGCTACAAAAGAGGGATATTCGCCGGAGCGAAGCGGAGGCTGCCTACACGGTAATATGGTTCCGTGATTGGAACGTATTCCCAAAAAAGCATTTTGTTTTCCTTCCGGTTAATCGATAAGTTGTGCGATGAGGAAGGAAAACAAAATGTGGCAAAAGCTTAAATGAGCCCTGTGTTCTCCCACGTTGATCCCAATGCAGCCTCAAACAACCGAAAATAGGTATGTCAAGCAGACCATCTATGGAGCAGGAACTCCGGTGATTGACTGCGTCATCCTCTGCCAGCATGGAGATGACGGAGAAGAATTTGTCCGAAACCATGCTGCTGACCTTGAAAGGCTGTGTTCTCGCCATGATTTCCAGCCTTCTCGCCACGATCCTGCTCTTTTTCAGCAATATCTCCAGCAGTACTATGCTATCGAGCCGGATGTGGGAAGCTCGGAGCTTGCCCATGAGATTGCCAGGATCATGGAGCCCAGGCTGGATGATCATCAGACTGTTGTAGTGGTTGATATCAGGATCCCCCGCGCGATCATTGACGCGAACAGAGTTAGGGATCATGCCCTGCGGCCCGTGTTTGATTATCAGGGAAGAGATGCCATAGCGGAGAGGTTTCTTGCCATCCATGGCAGTGCAAGCATGGCGGTTAAGGAGGTTCTCGACAGGATCCACGACAAAGGCATCGTCATCGATGTTCACAGCATGGCGCCATACTCTCCAAATGTCCAGAGAGCATCTAATGTGCAAGCAGTTTCCTTGTCGCCAACAACCCTTGCCGAGTATGTCCGATCCTACACTGATCCTTCCATGCGAGGAGAGCGTCGCAGTATTGACATCGTTACTACATTGGAAAATGGGACGCTCATTGCAAATGAAGCACTGGCAAACACCTGTGCCAGGGAATTTGGTGAAGCAAGACTGCCCTTCCAGTTCAATCATCCGTATCCGACAAACGAAACAGTCATGACCACGCGATATATGCGCCGATACCGGACTCTCGCTGTTGATGTGCCGAAAGATTATCTTGCTGCAACGCCGGGAGCAGCAGAATTTGACCTTACCCGCCTTCAGCCGGCGGAAGAACTAGTCAAGAGGGTTGCGATGCCGATCGCTAACGCTGCAACACATTGCCTGAACGATTTTATGTGCGCGGAGTAGGGTGCGAAGTTGCTTTCTTCTATTTCTTCGGCAGTTCCGAAAATCTTCCGGCAGCGTCGAAAAATTTTAGAAAAAATATTTAAACCACTGCTGTTTTGATGTTCTTATGGACGAAAAACAGCTTGATTACTACCTCCTGTGGCTCATGTTTGCCCTTGTGATTGTCATTGGCATATGGCTGGTCATGAGACTTGCGGGGTGGGCTGAATGACAAGAAATAATTTCTTTCTGAAACTTGTTCGGCCAATATAATTCTTTTTGCTCTTTTTTGGAGTCTATCTTCTTTACCAAATTCTTAGAAAAATATTTGGCGGCTCATGGAATGCTAATGATGTCATCTTAGGAATCCTCTTTTTTAACATGAGCGCATCAATGACGATGATTGCCTTGCTTACGAAGTTTCATTCCGACCTCGATCATCTTCGTTCTGATCACAACCGCCTTCAGGCGCAATTCATTCACTTGGCAACCGACGTTAAAGCTCACCTCATAAAGAAATAGCAATTCTCCATGCTAAGCTTCTTCTCTTTCTAATGCGTTCCCACCACCAGATTCGCTATCGCAACAACCATCATGCCAAGAGCGCTCAGGAAGCCCAGCAGCGCGATGACAGAGAATTTTCCGACATTGACTGGGCAGCGGAACGGCCGCCTCATCGCAGGAGCGCGATAGCGCAGCACGATCAGGCTGAGGTTGACACAGGCAAACGTGAGGAACAAGAACACGTCCGTCAGGTTTGCCACAAGCCCGATCTTGCCGACCAGCACGAACGCAAGAGCCATGGCCGTTGCGGCCAGGATGGCAACCCATGGCGTCTTGGCCGAGCCGACACGGGCAAGGATCTTTGGAAGGGAGCTCTCCTTTGCCATGCCGTACATCTGGCGCGAGACAGCAACCATCGTGATGAGGACCGTGTTTGCCGTCGAGAACATGGCAACCACGACCAAGGCAAGCAAGGCCTTGCTGCCAAGCACTTCAGCAGCGACCATGGCCATGGGGGCAGCGGTCGAGCTGAGCTTCTGCCAGCCGAGCACGCTCACGGCACAGATGGCAACGAGAACGTACACGATCGACGTGATGACGGTCGAATAAATGAGCGCTTTCGGGATGGTTTTCTCCGGATCTTTAGTCTCATCCCGCAGCTTGACGATGCTTTCGAATCCCATGTACGCAAAGAACACGAGCGCTGCCGAGCTGACCACTCCGGAAAATCCTTTGGGCATCTCCAGCAGATCGACATCCCCAACATATCGGTATCCTATAGCAATGATGAGGATAAGCCCGGCAAACTCGATGAAGGTGGAGACCGTGTTGAACCAGGTGGTCTCTTTGATCCCCACCAGATTGATGATTGTCATAAGAAAGATAAGGGTGATCGCTGCTGCCGTCAGCGGCAGGTGGACAAGCGTGGTGAAGTAGCCGGCAAAGCCTAACGCCACTGTTGCAGCGCTTACCACTCCTGCTATAATAATAGATAAGGCGATGAAGAAGGCAAAATGCTTGCTGATGCCGGCGGTGACGTAATCATACTCTCCGGCATCGCCGCGAAACATGGATGCCAGCTCTGCATAGCTCAGCCCGGTGAACAGGGCGACAAGTGCTGATAAGAGAAAGGACAGCCAGACAGCATTCCCTGCCGTGGTCGCCGCAACACCGATGAGCGCATAGATGCCAGCTCCGAGAATGATGCCGATGCCGGTAATCGTGACCTGGAACAGCCCGAGGGATCTGGAAAGGTTCTTTGCAGCCATTCTGCTTTTTAGAGTGATGCTCTTTTTAATGATTGTGAAATTATACGGCAAAAACAGGTTTTTGCGGATTTTGAAAAAATTTAAAAACAAGCGCTGGCAATAAGACCGAATGGACAGAAAACAGTATAGTGCCGCCATCCTTCTCTTCTCCACGTTCTTTCTCCTTGGCTGTTCGCCAGGACAATCGCAGCAGCCCTTCCTTTTTCCAGACGAGCCCAGCCCTGTTGGCGGCGGCACAGCGCTTGCCGGCCAGGCATTCCATTACGGCGAGCCGTTGAATACCAACGAGTACGGCCTGCCGTATGACGTGGTTGGCCTGTACACCTCCCGCCAGCTCTTAGTGTCGCGAGCGTCATCAGCAGCGCCGGGGGATGAGGCGTTCTTTTTTACCATTAACGAGCCAACAAATGATGATGTTATTTCTGCACGAGTGCAGGCGCCAGGCGGCCTCATCTACCATAAGGGGTATGTGTACACGAAGGACGGCTGGACGATGATGGATTATGCTCCTCATGCAGAGCGGAGCGGAAGGGTCAAACAGGTCGTGCGTGACGGCGCATTGGCAGACACGAACTGGATCTCCACCGCAGCGCTCGCCGACATCCCTCTTGACAGAGAAAATATGGTTGTGGGGGACAGCTTTATTGTCGCCTACGTCTGCTTCAAGCCAAGCCCGCTCAAGCCGTGGTCCTGCGGCTGCAACACACCGGGCGAAGAAGCGTGTGCGCGCTGGACGTTGCAGAAGTTCACCATGTGCCCTGCTGGCGACGAAGTGAAGAGCGATGGGGCGTGCGGATTGCCGGAAGCGAGCGCTGCTTCGCCAGCTGCAGCAGATGGCGCTTCAGCAGAACCAGTCCCTGCTGCAGGGACGGAAACAGATACTGCTGGCGCTGGTGACACGGCCATCCCTGCAGATACCAGTGATGGCGGCCATGCTCTGCCTGTCGAGGACGGAACTGATGCTGGCGCTGCGGATGTTGCTCCTGCTGATGCTGGTACTGCTGGAACTGGTGTTGATGCTGGCGCTGCGGATGTTGCTCCTGATGATGCTGGTGGAGCATCGCCTGCCACCGAGCCAGCTGTTGACATCTCCGTCTCTGCCTGTACAGAATCGTTTATGAGCGCTTCTGATGTTCCTCCGATAACACAGAGCGAGTGTGTTGCTTCAGGCTCGTCAACTCCGCGGCTCGGCGAGTGCCGTGGTAGCATTGCGGTGAGCTATGGCTGCACTGCTGATGCGGATGATATGTGCGCGCGGGAAGCCACTGTTGACTGTGCTGGCATCTCCAAAGAGTGTCAGAATGGCGTTTGTGTACTGCCCCGCCGTGATTCTACTGATCCATGTGCTACCGTCATGTGCAACAGTGGTGATGAATGCCGTGATGGAACGTGCTACAAAACATGCACGGCGGCTGCGGACTGCCCTGCAGGACAGCAATGCCGTGATGGCGTGTGCTTTGCAACCCCATGCGCCACGAATGCTGACTGCCAGGCAGGACAACGATGTGATACTGGCCTTGCTATCCCGCAATGCGTCGGGGACGTGCGGCCGGAAACAGGAGGAAGATTTAGGGTATCAAGCCCAGAATTTATTGATGGCGCCAAGCTCCCTGTACTATACACGGCAACAACGGAATTTTGCTCTGAAGCTCCAGAGCGAGCCCGTAACGTGAACCCGCCGTTAACCATATCGAACCCACCTTCCGGAACAGCGAGCTTTGTCCTTGTTGTTTCAGACAGGTCCATTACCGAACCTGATGGAGCGGTTACCCGTACTGGATTGCTCCACTGGCTTGTGTGGGACATCCCTGCAGCAGCGAGTAGCATCCCCGAAAGCAGCACATTGGGAACAGCCTTTGACCTTATTGGAGACGGCTCCAAACGATATCTTGGCCCCTGCCCGCCATCAGGTGAAACCCACCAATACGATTTCACGATATACGCTCTTTCAACAGACACGGTGGCGACTCCTGCTCTTGGTGCCGCTCTTGATGCTGCTGCAAGAACGTATTTTGCCACAGGAGTTGAAGAAGCGCTTCGGCCGTACATGGTAGGAACAGCGCGATTGACTGGAGAATATTATTGATAAGAAGGTACAAGATTATTAATGAGGAAGTACAAGACCGCCTAACGAATCGAACATATAAATACGAAAATATATAAACTTCCCTTTCTTCTATATACTTATCATGACATGGACAATCAAGAAAGCCCTTCGGGCTATGCCTGCTCTCAAGAATCCGATCATGATAGAGGGCCTTCCAGGGATAGGCAATGTCGGCAAGGTAGCCGTGGACTTCATGATTGACGAGTTAAAGGCAGTGAAGCTGCTCGAGCTTCGGTCGTACTCCATGCCGCACTCGGTGTTCGTGACCGAGGACAATGAGGTCGAGCTTCCGACGATTGAGATGTATTACAAGAAGTTCGGCAAGGGCAAGAAAGCGCGCCGGGACCTGCTGTTTCTTGCCGGCGACATCCAGCCCACCGATGAAGTGTCCTCGTATGATTTTTCTTACACCATCCTTGATCTTATGGCGCAGCTCAAGAGCAGGGAGATCATCACGCTCGGCGGAATCGGCCTGCCGCAGGCGCCGGAAAACCCAAAAGTGTACTGCACGGGAAACTCCAAGCGCCTCATCAGCGCGTACAAGAAAGGCACGGCGATCGACAGCAACCTGTACGGCGTTGTCGGCCCGATCATCGGCGTCACAGGATTGCTGATCGGCCTGGCAAAGGAGAAAAATATTGAGGGAGTATGCCTGCTTGCCGAGACCTTCGGCCATCCGCTCTATCTCGGCATGAAGGGCAGCCAGGAGATCCTCAAAGTCCTGAACGCCAAGCTCAGCCTCGGCCTGAACCTGAACGACCTCACCAAGGAGATCAAGGAAGTGGAGCAGGAGATCATGAAGCGCTCCAAGCAGCTTGAGGAAGCGACGACGAAGGGAAGATCTGGGGCAACAAGCTATATCGGATGAGCGAGGATCCGCTGCTCATGAACGTCGCCTGCCTGTTTTCTGGAGGGAAAGATTCAACCTTCGCCCTGTACTGGGCAGTCCAGCAGGGATGGGACGTGCGCTGCCTGATCACGCTCAAATCGTCGAATACCGAGTCGTGGATGTTTCACACGCCGAACATCAGCAGCACGTCTCTTCAGGCAAAGGCCTTGGGCATCCCTCAGATCCTCCAGCCGACAAAAGGAGAAAAAGAAGAAGAGCTGGAGGACTTGAAGAAGGCATTCCTGCTTGCGAAGAAAAAATATCGCGTTACCGGCATTGTGGTCGGAGCCATCCTTTCTGATTACCAGCAGGAGCGCGTGAACCGGGTGTGCCACGATGCCCGGCTCAAGACGTTCTCTCCCCTGTGGCACAAGAACCAAGCCCTGCTGCTCCGCGAGATGATCAGCTGCGGCTTTGAGATCATCATCCAGAGCATTGCAGCAGAAGGCCTCACGGAAGAATGGCTCGGGCGCCGGATTGATGCTGCTGCCATCCACGACCTTCTTGCGCTGCAGAAAAAGAACGGGCTCCACCCGGCAGGGGAGGGCGGCGAGTTTGAGAGCATGGCTTTGGACGGCCCGATATTCCAGAAGCGGCTGGTGATCGCCAGCGCTGAAACGAAAATGGAAGCGCCGCACACTGGCGTGCTGGTGATAAAGAAGATCGAGTTGGAGAAAAAGGCTCTGCCAAAACTCGCATTCGAAGCAAACTGTGGGCGAGTTTTGGGAATCTCTAAATTGGGCGACCTCGCTAAAGCTCGGTCACCCGAAGGATGAATATTCGCCGGAGCGAAGCGGAGGCTACCAACAGGGCAATATAGTTCCTCAGACGGAAGCTTAACGCCCGGAAAAGCATTTTGTTTTCCTTCCGATAAAGCAATGAGTTGTGCGGTGAGGAAGGAAAAGAAAATGAAAGACAAAAGAGTCTTCAAGGAAAGTCACGGCGGCGCCCAACATGTATGTGATGTACCATCTTCTCCAAAGCCCAACAATTGTCTTCTCTTTTACGACGATAAAGTGATAATCGCATTGTTTTGCTCGAGGTGTTTTGTTCCCTGATGCAGGACACCATCATCAAAATAGAAAGGTATATAAAGTAGCTCCGATACCTAAATTTCCGTTGGTGTTGGCGCTTATGTGCGAATTGAGAGGAAGTGAGAGGGGGTTAGATATGTATGGGACAACAAGACATATACGACTTTTTAAAAAATAATAAAGAAGACTGGTACACCTCAAAAGATTTGAGCGGACATCTCGGAATTTCTATCGGGTCAGTGACGATGAGCCTGAAGAAGCTCCGCGAAAGCAGGTCTGTCAAGTTCCAGACAACGAAGCGCAACATGTTCAAGTACATGTTCAAGAAGTAGGGTACTACGGACAAGACTGGTAAAGAAATGGTCGGCATCACTGCCACGGTGCGTGGTGGTTTTTCCTTCCTTTTCTATCGGTTATTTGATTCATTTTTATGATTTGTTTATGATTCGTATTCGCTTATCATCACGCGCAGTCTCTTTCTCGCGTGGTGATCATGCGTTGTAGGCATGACACCCATGACAAATGCTATTACCGTCACTCTTCCTGATGGAAGCAAAAAGCAGTATCCTTCTGGCACAACAGTACTCGACATTACCAAATCTATCGGAGAAGGCCTTGCCCGTGCCGCGCTTTTTGCCATCGTGAACGGGAAGCAGGTGCATCTCGATGAACCGTTGAAAGAAGATGCAACCCTGCGCATCATCACCTTCAAGGACAAGGAAGGCAGGGACAGCCTGCGGCACTCCTGCGCCCACCTGCTTGCTGCATCCGTAATCAGCCTGTGGCCAGGAGCAAAAAATGCCATCGGCCCGGCCATCGACAATGGGTTCTATCAGGACTTTGACCTTGGCGATACAAAAATTTCTGAAGAAGATTTCCCAAAGATTGAGCAGAAAATGCGCGAAATGCTGGAAACCTGGGATCATTTTGACATCCAAGAAGTGGAGATCAAGAAGGCAAAAAAAGATTTTGCGTGGAATCCGTACAAGCTGGAGCTCATAGAAGAATTTGCCGGCCAAGGAAAAACAATTACCGAGACGCGCCAGGGAGAATTCCTGGACCTCTGCCGCGGAGGCCATCTAGACCACCCCAAGAAACACATAAAGGGTTTCAAGCTTCTCTCCGTTGCAGGGGCATACTGGCGCGGCAGCGAGAAGAATAAGATGCTGACCAGGATCTATGGCACGGCCTTCCCAAGCAAGAAAGAGCTTGACGAGTACCTTCATCAAATTGAGGAAGCAAAAAAAAGAGACCACAGGAAGCTTGGGAAAGCGCTGGACTTGTTTTCCATTAATGAGATCGGCGCCGGTATGCCCTTCATTCATCCAAAGGGTATGGTTATCTGGGGTGAACTGGAAAAATACTGGCGAGAGGTCCACCACCGAAGAAAGTATCTGGAGGTTAAAACACCACAACTGCTTCATCGCTCTTTATGGGAAACCTCTGGTCATTGGACTAATTATAAAGAGCATATGTACACCTTAAAAATTGATGACTTTGATTACGCCTTAAAGCCAATGAACTGCCCTGGAGGCCTCTTTATCTATAAAATGAAGAATCATTCATATCGGGAGTTTCCATTACGCCTTGGGGAGATAGGGAACGTTCACCGGCATGAATTGTCTGGCGTGCTGTCCGGCTTGTTCAGGGTGCGTACTTTCCACCAAGATGATGCTCACATCTTCATGATGCCAGAGCAAGTCAAAGATGAAATTTTAGAAGTGCTCAGCATTATTGACGAGATGTACTCCACATTTGGATTTAACTACCATCTTGAGTTTTCTACGCGCCCAGAAAAGTCAATCGGCAGCGATGAGGCATGGAAGCAGTCAGAAGCAACACTTCAAGCTGCCCTCGATGCCTGCGGCAAAGGATACAAAGTCAATGCAGGAGATGGGGCATTTTACGGTCCAAAAATTGATGTCCACATCAAGGATTGCATCGGCAGGACATGGCAATGTGCAACCATTCAGGTTGACATGAACCAGCCAGAACGATTTGACGTAACCTATGAAGGGAGTGATGGAAAACGACACCGCCCTGTTATGATCCATCGTGTTGTTTATGGCAGCATTGAGCGATTTTTTGGTATCCTTATCGAGCACTACGCCGGAAAATTCCCCCTGTGGCTCAGCCCTGTGCAGGCCATCGTGCTGACCGTTGCAGACCGGCACAACGAGTATGCTGGACGGGTTGCGAAGGAACTGGAGGGGCAGGGCTTCCGTGTCGAGCTGGACACGCGAAGCGAAAGCATCCCCAGAAAGGTCCGCGAGGCCCAGCTGCAGCAGGCCAACTACATCCTTGTCGTCGGCGACAAGGAGGTGGAGAACAAGACTGCCAATGTAAGGACGAGGGATAATGTCATCCAGGGGGAGATGAACGTGGAGAAGCTGGCTTTGCAGATGAGGCAGGAAGTGAAGGAGAGAAGATAACTGGTTAGGTAACATTTTCTCCAAAGCCAAGCGAATCATCAAATTTATATATCAACCTGCTTCTTATTTCTTGATGAATGAAATCTTAACCACCGTCATCTTTGCTGGCGTTGCTGTTCAGCTGATCAAGCTTCTTCATTTTGCCATCCAGGGAAAGCCGATCGGGTGGCATGACCTGCTCGTCACCGGCGGCATGCCGTCAACCCACGCTTCTATCGTGTCCGCGCTCGCTGCCAGCGTGTACTTCAATGAAAGTATGAGCACAGGTTTCGTCATCAGCTCTGTCCTGGCAGCAATCGTGCTTCTTGATGCCATCGGTGTCCGGCGCTCGGTCGGAGACGAAGGCAAGGCTATTGAAAAGCTGTTTCGCATGAATCAGGTACGATCAAAACTCCATTATGCGATCGGCCACACGCCGGCGCAGGTCGTGGTCGGCGTGCTGCTTGGAATCCTGATTGCATACCATGTCCATTATGGCATCCCATTCGCAGGATGATAGCAGGACACGACGAATAGGAAATGAATACGGCGAACAGGAAGCAATTACAGAAACTTTATAAATCAACAAGCCTGAAAAAGCAGCATGATCGATGCTCTTGTCATGATCGTCATCTGCCTGGCGCTGGCGTACTTTCTTTCCGAGTTTCTCCGCCAGCTCGGCCTGCCGCGCGTCGTCGGCCAGATCTTCGCAGGCATCATCCTTGGCATCGGCGTGCTCAAGAGCATGATCTTCACCCCAGAAAATATGGGAGTGATCTCCTTTCTTGCGAATCTCGGCATCATCTTCCTCTTTTTTTATGTCGGGCTTGAAACGAACTTTTCGGCATTTACCAAGCACATCCGGCAGTCTGTTTCCATCTCCTTGATAAACACGTTCGTTCCGCTGATTGCCGGCTTTCTCGTCATGAGGTACGTGTTCGAGTTCGACGCGATCATCAGCATCATCATCGGCGTCAGCCTGTCGGTCAGCGCGCAGAGCGTTTCCGTTGACCTTCTGGAAGAGCTGCGGATGCTCCGGTCCAGGATCGGCAGCATGATCATCAGCGCCGGCGCCATCGACGACATCATCGAGATGATTCTTGTTACCGTGCTGCTCTCCATCTTCAACGTGAGCATCACGAACGCCACGCTTCGCCAGCTCCTTCCGGACATCGGCCTTTTCCTTCTCCTGGTGGTGGTCGCGCGGCTTTGGCTGATCCCGTACAGCCTGCACTATTTTGACAAGGCAAAGTCGAGCACGGCGCGCTTCACCTGGTCCCTCATCATCGTCCTGCTTATTGCATCGCTGGCGGAGCTGCTTCATGTCGGGGCAGTCATCGGAGCCATGATTGCCGGCATCATCATCCGCCAGACGATATTCCAGGACAGGAACATCCCTGACTGGGAAGAGCATGACATTGCCCGTTCCATCCACATCGTCGCTTTCGGCTTTCTTATCCCGATGTTCTTCATCTGGATCGGGCTGAACACGAACCTGAGCCATTTCGTCCAGTACTTTTGGTTCATCCTCCTGCTTGCCCTCATCGCCACTGTTGGAACTGTCGGCGGGACAGCCATTGCCCTCTGCCTGAACAAGGTGCCATGGAAGGAAGTGGTCACGTTTGGCTGGGGGCTGAATCCGAAGGGCGATCTTGAACTGGTCATTGCTGCCCTGGCGCTCAAGGCAGGCATCATCGCCGGAGAGATATTTACAGCGCTGGTAGCCATGTCTCTTATAACGACGATCATCTCGCCCATCATCTTCAAGCGGCGTGTCCAGCGGCATAAGGAGGCAGCATGAAACGAAAGCGGCCATCATTCTCCTCTTCTCTGCCGCAGCGCGTTCCACCGCCGCCGCTTCCGTCCTATGTCGGCGAATCAGCTGCTGTCATTGCGGTTATCAGCTTTATCTATTGGGCGGCAGCGCAGACTCCGGCCTGGGCAGCATGGGCATGGGTGGTGTTCGGCGCAGTCTTCATCATTGACTGGATGCTCGGCGGGATCGCTGACAGCGGGATATGCAGGAAGTGCTGGAGAGGGTGAAGGAGAAACTAATTCGTTCTCCTTGATACGCTAAAAATACCACACTCTGAGGAGTGGTGGTTGACTTTGTCAACCACTATACACAGGTGGTATTTTGGCGTGCTCAAGAACCACTCCGTTCATGCCACTAGTGTTGAGCGGGCGTTAGCGAGCGATTACTGGTGGTTCTTGACAAGAAAACAAGCATATCTTTATTGGTGTAGGTGGTGACTTTTTTTTGTTCTTGAAAGTGCTGGTCATGCGTCCATATGCCTTCTGCATTGCTTACTATAGCAGCAGCAAGATGGGGAATATCAGCGGGGTCACTGATATCATGTTTGTATCGGTTCATAGCTTCTGAATATTCAGAATGAGGCATGATGGTTATGCGTTCAAAAAGAACAGCAAGGACAAGATCAAACTCTTCATCGGTTATTCCAGACCTTTTTTTTATTTCTTCTTTATGGTTGTTTAATTCAGTGATGGAATAATCCGGTGTGAAAAAGTCAAAATAGCTATCAAAGAGAATATCCCTTGTCGTACCTGATTTCAGAAATGCGGCAATGATCCTGTTGGTGTCTACTAATATTCTCATACCGACAACCCATGCCGTTTAGCCATCTCTTTTTTTATTTTATGGCCTATTTCCTCTGCATCCTCTTCGGTAAGCTTGCTTTTTGACAGGATCTTATCTAAGATTTCCAGCTTTCTTGCTTTTTCCCAGATGGCTTGCCGAGCAACTTCGCCCCATCTGATCTCTTTATGTTTTTCCATAATAGTATGCAGGTCTTCTGGAACTGCTAAGGTCATATTGGTCATGGTCGCCACCTTCCTTAATTAAGGAGAATAAGTAACATTACTTATTTATATACTTTTTGTAATTCTATGAATAATTGCCGCTTCCGTCCTATGTCGGCGAATCAGCTGCTGTCATTGCGGTTATCAGCTTTATCTATTGGGCGGCAGCGCAGACTCCTGCCTGGGCAGCATGGGCATGGGTGGTGTTCGGCGCAGTCTTCATCATCGACTGGATGCTCGGCGGGATCGCTGACAGCGGGATATGCAGGAAGTGCTGGAGAGGGTGAAGGAGTTCTTGGGGGGATTGTACTATTTGTTCTAATCTGATAGCAGGCTTAATAATATAATTATGATTATACTGTAATATAATCCTTATTATATTATGGAAAGCTTTATAAAGAAGTGTGCCTTCTTCACCCGTATGTCCTCAGAATTTTATAACAGGAAAGACGAAATGCGCCTCCTCCAACAGAAATATTCTTCTTTAAGCAAGGGGGTGTTATTAGTCGTCTACGGGAGAAGGAGAGTTGGAAAAACCGAATTAATAAAAGAATTCATGAAAAAATGCACTGCTAAAAAGCTTTATATTTATGTCGACCTCAGCAGCAAGCAGGAAATTCTCAACAGTTTTTCTTTGGCGATCCTGGAACAACTTGGAGAAAGCAGGAGGTTTGGCACATTTGACCAACTATTTGATTTCTTCGATGAGATGCCCGACAGGTCTATCATCGCATTTGACGAGTTTCAGCGGTTCCTGAATGTGGCGCCTGAGTTTGTCACGAAGCTCCAGAACCGCTGGGATTCTTCATTGAAGAACAAAAAAATAATGATGCTTCTGGTCGGATCGTCAATAGGCATGATGCAACGCCTCATTCAGGGCAGAGCTGGCGCCCTGTACGGGCGGGCAACGCCGATCAAAATTTCACCGTTCAGGTACGTTGATTTTCGGCTCATGTTCACCAATCTTTCAGAAGAGCAAAGAGTAGAGCGATTTGCTGTTTTTGGCGGAACACCTCACTATCTTGAAAAGACAAAACCCTTCAAAACAACACTTGACGCCATCTCCGCCCTGGTATTGAAGAAAGGGGGAGAACTTTCTGAGGAGCCAAAGCTCTTGATGGAATATGAAAACATGAGAGTTCATGCTACTTATAATTCTATTCTTCACGCCATTGCATCTGGAAAAGAAATTCTCAAAAAGATGCAGGATTTCACAAAAATACCGAGCAACAGCCTCATGCCTTACGTCCAAAAGCTTGATCTTCTTCTCGATCTTGTTGGAAAACACGACCCCCTTCTTGGAAAAGAGCGATTGGGAAGATATGCCATAAGAGATAACTTTTTCAAATTTTGGTACCGCTTTGTTTTTTCAAATCAGACAGCTTTGCAGCTTGGCAATGATAAGCTTGTCCTCACTGCCATAGAACAGGATCTCAACAGTTATGTCGGGCACATATTTGAGGACATCATTAAAGAATTTCTTATTCTTCATCTCCATTCTAAGATTAAAGGGATAGACATTAATTTTGATGCGATCGGAAATTGGTGGGACCGCAACGGCAATGAGATAGATATTGTTGCAACAAACCACAAAGATAAAAAAGTGCTAGTTGGCGAAGTGAAATGGAACAATAAGCCAATAGACGCTGCTGTTGCCTACGAGTTGATAGAAAAAGCAAAATTACTGCCATTTCATGGGCAATACACCTACCTGATTGTTTCCAAGGCCGGATTCACGGAGAAATGTGTTTCTGCCATGAAGAGCCTGAACATAACGCCAATCACTCTTCAAGAAGTAGAAATATGCTTCAATAAGCTTCAATAAAAGACGCTTGAGAAACTGACGAACAACAAAACACATTATCCAAGCCTTATTTTTCCTTTCTCGATCTCCCACCTGCCAACTTTTGGCGATCCGCCTCGGATAATCCCTTCCCGCCGATAGCGCTCAATGTTCCTTGCTGTTTTTTTTACACTTTCTACAAAATGTTTTGCCAGCGGCCTGCAGTTTCCTGCCCGCGCCTTTGCCAAGGCATGGCAATACGCCTGGTGGTTTTCGCTGAAAAAAATAACTGGAGCATAGCCAAGTTCCAGCAGGATAGCATTCAACAAGATCCTCCCGACTCTTCCGTTTCCATCTTCAAACGGGTGAATAGATTCAAAATGCCAATGAAATTCCAATGCCAGCTGAGGATGATACATCTTTTTTTTCTGGCGTTTCATCCATCGCAGCAATGCTGACATCTCCTTCTGGACATTCTGCCATGGTGTTGTCGGCATATTGCTCATGACATTGTTTACCGATTTGTACTGCCCTGCTGGAGAAAGGTTGTTGAACAAGAGCTGATGGATCTTTTTTATGCTCTTATGGTTCCATCTCATCTCTTTTGAGAGGGAAAAATTGATGGCATCTATTGAGTTGATGATCTCTATCTCTATAAGCGTTCTTGGCTTTACCTTTCTTGTGATCACTTCCTCTATTTCCGGACGGGTAACTTTTGACCCTTCTGACCTGTTAGAGTTTAAAACAAACAAGACATAAAAGAGCGTTTGAAACTGCTCCAGGTCTGATCGAAAAAGGTCATGGTGAAGGAGGAGGTACTTCAGCTTAGAGCGCTCTATATCATGGAGTGTTTGTTGGAAAAAGTAATCCTGCGTTATGATGCCGGCAATTTCCACTGCTGTTTTCTCAAAAAAAGAGGCAAGCTGCATTTTTGCATCCTGAGGGAAGGCTGCACCGAGATAATGGCTATAAAGGCATTTTTTCCCTTGAACCGTCAATGAAAACTCCAAATAATAGTACGGCCTTCCGCGGATTATCTTCTTTTTTAAGTATTTCATCCAAAGAGGTTAGTACTCCATATTTAAATATTTTACTGTTTTTTCATGGTATTTTTTATGTCTGCCGTCGAAAAATGTTATCCTCCAAATAACGATTTTTGCTTGTTTTTGTTATACCCTAAACTTAGATATTATTTAGGGATTATCACTGCTTCCGCGCCACAAGGGTGTCACATCTCGTTGCTGCTTTGTTGTCATAATCCCCTCTGCATTTCCCGGTATTTCTCAACATCAACGCCGAGAGAGTGCATTTTTTGATCGTTGCTTTTTGAAACATGGGCAGCGATTGCCATGCCCTTATTCGCCCAGAGGCGTGCATAAAACATATTTCCAAATTCTGATATGCCCTCCGGCGCCAGCAGGCTGATGGTTCCTCCACAAAACAGGGAAAGCACGCGCAGTATTTCATGGCTTGAATCTTGGATGTCCTGCTCTCCTGACAGCAAGGCTCTTGCGTATGCTGCTGTTGCCCCATTTTCCAATGCGTCAAGCATACGGATCTCTTTTGGAACAGGGCTCGGACCCTCAGGAACACCAACATCTCTTGCAACAGTCTCCGCGTCGTCCCTGGAATATTTATGGAACACATCTCTCGGAAAGATCCCGCCTGCATTCCCAAAAAACAAGACAGACGTGTCTGCCACAATCCCATAGGTCCCACCTTCCTTTGCCTCGGTGTACATCTTGTCCTGTATTTTTTTCCTAAGGGATCCTGCTTTTTCCCGCTCTTCATCCGTGTACAGCCAAGGCCGTTGGCGGAGGACATCGTCCAGCGCCTTTCCTGCCTGATAGAATTCAAAAAGAGAGCTCCAGTAGTGCGCCGTTGATGGGAAGTATATAAAACTTATTATTTTTGTCACTTTGTAGTGGTTTTTATCACGCCAAAACATTTATATAGGGGTATACTTTTGGTATACCATGCAAGCAATAACGACCATTAAACTCTATAAGCAGACAAAAGATGAGCTTGATCACTTCCGACAGTCCAAAGAGAGCTATGACACTGCCATTCAACGATTAATTACTGCCATGAAACAAAAAACACGGAAGCATGACCTTATCGAAGGTTACCGAGTAATGAGAGAGCACCATCTCGAAATAGAGGAAGAATGGGATGCTGCATCATATCAGGATGATTCTGCATGGTAGGCGTGAAGCGTGGCGAGATCTGGCTGGTAAATCTTGATCCAACCGTTGGCCATGAAATAAAAAAAACACGGCCTGCTCTCGTTATCCAAAACGATATTGGCAATGCGCACAGCTCGCTCACCATCGTTGCTCCGTTGACCTCTCAGCATGTAGATAAGACATACCCTACTGAAGCATTCCTTTCAGCAATAGACTCGAAGCTTGGAAAAGACTCAAAAATTCTTCTGAATCAGCTCCGTTCTGTGGACAAGAGACGGCTTCTTCGAAAAATAGGAACGATCTCCGCGAGAATACAAGAGAATGTGGACGAGGCGCTAAAAGTCAGTTTAGGGTTAGTAAAGATTGACGAAGGATGAGGTACAAAGAATGCCCTAGTCTGGCTGGCGTTGAATTCCATCCGATCACCAACTGAACACATCCGCCTTTAATTCACGGCGCGCCGCTTCTTCATCACTAACCCCCACGCTGCCCCGCACGCTGCAAGAATGAGCATTCCGCTGGCCAGCGCCAGCCCATTGAACGTGAGCGCAGCAACAAGAACACCGCTGGCGATCGAGGCGGCAAGCGCGCCAGTCTGAGCGACGCCAAGATACGACGTGAACACCGTGCCTTCTTTCCTCATCTTCTTTCCCACTCGGGACATCAGGTGCCATGCCGAGACATTCCACATGGCTGCGCCAATGCCTGCAACAAACAGGAGAATGAACAAGGCAGTGACGGTCTTCACAACCACGAGGCCGGCAAGGCCAATTCCGAAAAGCGCAAGCCCGCAGAGTACCAAGCGCTCCGGGCCGTACCTGTCCGCAAGCTTTCCAAACGCGAACTGGAGCAGGGATGGCGCTTCAAGAAGAAAGATGGCATACCCGACATAGAGAAGCGGCGCGTGAAGCTGCTCGACAATGAACAAGGGAAGAAATATCCTGATG
This sequence comes from Candidatus Woesearchaeota archaeon, assembly GCA_016180035.1. GTDB lineage: Archaea > Nanobdellota > Nanobdellia > Woesearchaeales > UBA12501 > JACPCA01. The sequence continues at coordinate 2,696 of JACPCA010000059.1, read as the reverse complement.
ACCGGGCCGGAAGCATGCGAGGCAACGCCAAGCACAGCCATGCCGCGCAGTTGCCTGTCCGAGAAAAATGCCCGGAGCGCAGCAGGCAGGCTGATGCGCGCCCCATCCATGCTGCGGATGTGGAACTTCTTTCGGTCAAACAGGAGGAACAAGGTCACCAGAAGGAGGACAGCAGCGACAAGGAACGGCATGCGAAGAAAAAAATAGTCCGCCAGAAACACCGCTGCCGGGGCGATGAATACTCTCCCGATCTCGTCAATACTGAGGAAGGAGCCGCTCTTTAGCCCGCCGTCGTGCCGTCCGGCATGATGCTGCGCCTTGGCAAGCGAGAGGACCATCAAGGTTGTCGTTGCAACAGCTTCTACCATCCTTGCAATGATGATGGTTGCAGGAGAGCCGCCGAAAGCGTACAGCGCAATAGCCGCCAGTTCCGCAGCCATGCACAGGAGAAGGACAAGCTTCTTGCCCAGATGGTCGGCGATGCTGCCGACTGTCGGAAGGAAAAGGATGATGGCAAGAGAATACGCAGCATAGACCAGGCCAAGCTGGACGTCTGTGTAGCCGAGATGGCGGAGGTAGAGCGGAAGGATGACCGTGACCAGCGTCGTGCTGGCCGCAAAGATAAGATTGAGAAGGGTATAGCGGCGGTAGTCGTCGTTCTTGGCGTTGTTCTTTGTAGCGGCCTGCATCCGTAAAAAAAGAAGGAAAGAGAATTATAAATTTTTCTTTAATCAGGGCTTTGTAGAAAACCTTTCTTTATAGTCAGTCGCCAAATCGCGGTTTTTGATTAAACAACACGGATTTTGGGCGCTGCGATAGAGTACACATTAAAACGAACAAAAGTGCCCTTTGGGCACAACGGGTTACGGCGCCGCCACGCATCAATCTGCTGACCATATCCATTTTTTTGCTCCTCAGCAGTGTGGAGCAAAAAAATGGAATTGATAAAGGATAGCAGTCGTGGCGGCGCGCTTGTCCCGTTACCGGCTCTGCCGGTTTTATTGTTCTTTTCCAAAACTCATTGCGGCATCCCCGTATAGAACGACATTTTCTACAGAGCCGATTTTTACACCATCACTCCCTTCAACCCATAACTAACAATATTTAAATACCCCTCCCCTCTTAAGCATACATAGTGCATTTATAGTCACCGCTGTTTGGAGACTGTTCATTGAAGAACAGCGAATAGACAAGAAACAGCTTGCTGAGGCGCAGGACCTGATGGCTTTCCTCTCTTTCGACAACCCTATGGGATGGTACGCGTTCGGCAGCGTTGCTTTCTTGGTTCTGCTCTACCTGATCCGCCCCAAGCTGATGGACCTCAAGATACCATCGGTCATGTTTCTCATGCAGGATGAGGACAAGGCGAGGCGAAGCACGTTCTTCCGCCGCTTCATCTCTTCCCTCCTCTTCTTCCTTCAACTGTTGGCCCTGCTCCTCCTGTCGCTTGCCGTCACTGCCCCGTCCATGCAGGTTGAATACGATTCCACGGCAGAGAACACAGTGATCGTGCTTGACGTCTCGGCTTCCATGCAGGGCCCTGCCAGCGGCGTCGGAGCATCAGACCGATTCCACCAGGCAGTGGATCTTGCGCTCGAGAATGCCCGCGGCAAGGTCAGCCTGATCCTGATCGAGAACAAGCCCTTGATCGTGCTGGAAGGCGGGACTGAAGAAAAGGCAAAAGATATCCTGCGGCGGCTCACGCCCAAGGAGACGCGCAGCAATATCGGCGATGCCATCCTGCTTGCCGGCGACCTGCTCAAGTCAAACGAGGGCCGCGTGCTGGTCATCAGCGATTTCCTTTCTACCGAGGGGACGGATCCGGACATCGCCAAGAACGTGCTGGAGCAGCGCGGTATCATCGTGGACCTGGTCAAGGTGAAAGGCAGCGGGAAAAACGCCGGCATCATCGACATGAAGGTCACTGCCAGAGAGACCAAGGTGATCGTCAAGAATTTCAACGATGAGCCTGCCAGTGTCCAAGTAGAAGTCAAGAACGAGAAAGGATTTTCAAAAACGTTTCCGAGAGATATCCTCCCTGCGTCGGTGGAGAGCATCACGTTTGACACCATGCAGGGCGCTACAACGGTTGAGATTCTTGACAAGGACGATCTTGCCAGCGACAATATCGCCTACCTTACGAATCCTGTCGGCGCGTCGCTCAAGGCGCTCCTGATCGCCAACACGCCTGACCAATTCATCCAAAAGGCGCTGGAGTCCGGAGGCTTTGCCGTGGATGTTGCCGAGCCGCCGGTCATCCCGGACCTTTCCGGCTTTGACCTCCTGATCCTTGGCGACTTTGACAAGCTCAAGCTGCTGCCAGGGACCATGCGGGACATCCGAAAGCTGGCCGAGAGCGGGATCCCGCTGGTGATAACTGCCAGCAATCAGACAAGAGATATTGATTATCATGAGATGCTGCCCGTGCGCATCACCGGATGGGGCGGCGATACTGCCATCATCACGAGCGTCGAGAACCAGTTCACGAAAGATATCGACTTCGGCGAAACAGAAGAGTATGCCATGGCAGAGCCGGCTGATGCGAGCCGCGTCACGGTCATCGCCAGGGCTGCTGACAGCTCTCCGCTCTTAGCATCATGGGACATCGGCGACGGCAAGGTGTTCTATTATGGCATTGTTGATACCGCGTCCGGCTTTAAGGGATCGACATCGTATCCCATCTTCTGGAACACGCT
>JACPCA010000058.1 GCA_016180035.1 Candidatus Woesearchaeota archaeon | reverse complement strand
TTTTCCCATCTTCCGAATGATGCATCAACACAATATAACTTTCCTTTAGACTTATACTCTTTAGAGAGAATAACCTCCTTGCCATTTCCAATGCGCCCTTTGATCATATCTAAATTTATCATTTTACTACCCTCAATTTGTCTATTATTATTGTCATATGTCTTTTGTCTTGTGTATAAACATTTATATGTGGCAATTCTGAATGAGACCCAGTATCATGAATCTTTCCTGATCCATCAGGCATATACTGGTAATCCATATGATAAGACCCTGGTTGCTTTAGCTGCTCTTTAATCAAAGCCTGACGTTCAGAAGATCTTGGAAATTTTGGACTGTTCCCAGTCACTTTTTTATATCCTGGAAATGCTTCATGCAATAATTGTTCAGCTTCATCAAATGACCGGACAGTAACGGTTGTTCTGGAAGGGCCATCACGCAATATTTTAGCATTTTTACTTAAGTGTACAACATTACTGACCCCTTCAGTCATCTTTGCTGCATCCCCTGCTTTTTCGGCGGCATTGGCAGCTTTCCCTGCTTCCACAGCTTTATCTCCATACCTGATGTATCCAGCAATGTTTGGCAAGACAGGAAGCAAAGATACCAAAGAAAGAGCTGCCCAGCCAGCACTTTCCCATGATGGATCGTCAATAAATGAGGTGATGTCTGTAACGGCAAACCCGACATCTATCACGTCCCAAAACGTATTCCCCTCCGGGTCAACATACTTGTACGGGTTATTCAGCACATAGGAGTACCTGTTCAGGTTCTGGGGGTCGTAAGCGTCAGCAATCACGGAATCCGGCTGAGTGAAACGGGCATGCAGTGGATTGTAGTATCGCGCGCCGTAATACATCAGCCCAGAATCGTCAAGCTCTTTGCCGGTGTACAGGTAATCCAGCCTTGTCGCCGTTAAAGGAACGCCGAATGGTGTGTAATCAACGCGTTCAACAACCACGCCATCCCCATTCGTCACGACATCACTGCTTCCCAAATGGTCCGGATGATACAGCCTCATCCTTCCGTTCTCTTTCATCCCCACCAGCTGGCCGTCGTGATAGATGCGCGTCTGCTCCGTGACATTGCCATCACTGTTGACCGTGATGCTGTAATCATCAAGATAATACGTCACGGCAGCCAAGCCATCAGCATACACGGTTTTCTGTATCCTGTCTCCATTCTGGTCGTACTCGTACTCCTCAACCACAAGCCCGCTTGCCTTGTCAACAACAAAAGCGAGCTGGTTGAACGAGTTGTACTGGTAACCAAGTGTCTCATCATCAACAAGATTCCCGTTCGCGTCATACCTGAAGATTGCTGGCTCGACCAATGGCACTGTTTCAGGCACGGCCCCAACAGGAACGTCCGCTGCATCCGCATCCCTAGCCTGCTTCCATTCCAGAATCTTCTGCACGGTCTCGTCAGGATCACGGTCTGCCTTCTCGTCACACATCCACCTCGGCAGGACCGGATCGCAATACTCCTTCATGCCGCCAGAAAACCGGTAATCAGGACGTGATGGCTCCGAAGCCGGAGCATCAGAACTTTCATACTTCGGCCGCGACGGCCTGCCAGACGGAGCCTCCGGCGTGGACGGACGAGGAAGAGACGGAGAAGGGCCAGCAGGCTCTTCATCAGGAGGATCTTCCCGGACTGGATCTTTCAGAAAAGGACCCGGCAACGACGGCGGCAAGCGCTTCGCAGGCCTCTTGACCGGCGGAAGCGGAGAAGAACCATCCTGCTGGCTCGAAGAAGACCCCGCATTTCCTACCGCGTCTTGCCCGCCAGCCCTTCCCGCCTCATCAACAAGCTTCTGATACCTCAACACCCGACTCAAGCTATCATCAGAAGAAGACAAGCTAGCAGACGCCACAATACTAAAAAGAAGAAGATACACACACCACACCGCAACCAGCTTGTTCGCCATCATCCCACCACCACCCCACCCGGTGCGTGCAAAGGATGGCCATCAGATTCATAATCATACCAAACAACCTGTTCCGGCGACGTCACCGAAAGCATATTCCCCCCATAATCATACGTATAATCATAAGAATACAACGGATCAGCGCTAAGAGCATCAGCATGCACCAGCCGATTCAGATCATCGTAGGCCATCGTTCGAGTAATACTCCTCTGATTATCAACCATGGAAAGCACGTTTCCAACAAGGTCATAGCCATACCCAACATCCTGAACAGTACCGTGCATTCTCTGGAGCCGCAGCGTAAGCGGATCGTAATCAAACTCAACAGTAACGCCATTCATATACTCCCTTCTTAAAACACCCCCAGAAGGATGGTAACTAACATGGCGAAGAACTCCGGGAACCTGTTCAATTCTTGAATTGTTGCCATATCTAAAGTCAGTATCACCCTGCGGGTCACTCTTCACAACAAGCCTGTCCATAGTGTCATATTCGTAATCAACAGAAAGGCTTGTTCCGTCACGGAAGGAAATAGCCTTCGTTATCGGCCGCAGGCGCTCATCATAAACGTACACTATCATTGCTGACGGCGTTGAAACTGACGACAATATTCCTTTTTTTCTATGATCATATTCGTACCTGAAGACACGATCGCCTGCTTTCTCAGAAACAACCCTGTCCAAAGCATCATACGACATCGTTTTTTCGTTTCCTAACGCATCACTCTGCCATAGGAGATTGTCGTTGCCATCATAATTGTATTCCCAAAGCCCAACATCCTGATCTTCAAGAGATACGCGCCTGCCAAGGCTGTCATACTCCATGCGCACCTCATTTCCTTCATTGTCAGTGATTGTTAAGGTGTTGCCTAAAGGATCGTAACGATACGTTGTGGTGTATGCTTCTCCTTCGTTATGCTCCACGACAGAAATAATCCTGCCATGGCCATCAAGGCTATACTCCATAATATTTCCGTTTTCGTCAGTCACGGCCATCCTCGCCCCGTCATAGCTCAAGGCTCGAGAAGCGCCATCAGCATTGATTTGCCGCAGCGCTCTTCCAAGAACATCATACTCATACGATGTCCCATACGCAGCTAGTGCCGGCTCTGCGTACCCCTCCACTTCTCCGATAAAGACAGGGTGGTCTTGTTTTTGAACTCTTCCAGCCCAGTCATAATGCCAATTGATGACTCTCTCCTGCCCGTCGCCAGCTTCTTCCTGCTGCTGAACAACATTGCCAAACCCATCATACCATTCCGTTGTTGTAAAAACAGCGTTAGTGCCTGAAACCTCCCGTTTCTCAACAGTTATGGATGATGGCGCATCGCCATTCATGCTATACTGCCATGACGTTGTTGGCTTTTCAAGAGAATCATACACCAGCACGTCTTGAATTGGACGCCCAAACGAGTCATAGCTATAAGAAGATACAACCTCGTTAGGATCTCGCTTTTCTGTGATGACGCCGTGCCGCTGATCGTGCGTGAACTGTGTTGTGTGGCCGAGCGGGTTCTGTTCTACGGCAACAAACCTGTTTGATGGATCGTACTGGTATGACGTGACATTACCAGCGTCATCAGTGATATTGCGAAGATTCCCTGCCTCGTCATAAGCCATAAAAACATCAACATCATCACCATTGCTGTTCCATTGCCGAGCATGAGTAACGCCGCCATAATCCGGCTCTTCACCATACTCTTTTCCATCATAGGACAGCCACTGTTCGGAAATGAGACCATCGTCTGCGTCATACACGGAATGGTAGTTTCTCGCATTCACCATCCATGTATCCAGATTGTACACATAACTCATCATTTCACTCCAATCATCTTCATCCATCGAGGCATCTCCTTCGTGAGTGATCTCTTCTGGATTGCCATAATCGTCATATTCCATGTCCGTTTCTATAACGCGGGAGCCGCCACTGCCATATTGTGTTTGCTTGACACTGGCAAGCTCGATAACAGCATACCCATCATTCTCCCCATCAATCCATGTTTGTTCATTTCTCTGCACAAGATCTCCAGTAGTATCAAGAATATCCGTTGTATACTCAAGCCCTTTCCGGTTCTTGTCCTGATGGAAGGAGTGATAGACAGTGCTGGCATCAGGCCGCTGTTCAACAACAGTTCCAAACCCCCTAAATTCTCTTGATTCTGCATCAAACATCCCATTAGCGTAAGAGTAAGACGTGGCAAACGAGGTGTGGTGGGCGCCTGATATGCCATTGTCCTGCGCCACTGACGTCACCACCCAGAGTGGAAAGCTAAGGTCGCTAATGCTATCAGCGCCCGTGTTCATAAACCATGATGATGGGCTGTACTGTACCGTCGTTACCCCGCCAAGATTGTTGGTGATCGTGTGGAGAAGAAGGGAGGTTCCAGAACGGCTCAGGCTTGTTTCTTTCCTATCCGCCCCTGCAACAACAATGTCTTGGGCCCCATCCCCATTGACATCAACAAGGACCGTGCTGCTGTTGAGATTATTAAGAGATTCAGGGATGATAGATTGATCAGCCACGATCCATCCCCGCCCGGTATTTCTCCAAAACTGATTCTCTTCCCCGTTCGCTTTTACAATATCGGGAAGGCCATCACTGTCAACATCAACAAAGAGGGATCCTGTGTGTTTTTGCTTCAAGAGGAACGCTGCATCACCCGGAATTACCCTTGCCGCATCTTCTTGCCAGCCATTTCCATTATTGAGCCATGTTGCATGTGCTGCAGCATCACCCTTCACAAGATCAGGAAGCCCATCACCATTCACGTCCTCAATCCGTACCCCTTTATCCCGCCCTGCATGATCAACAAAAACAGATAAGGCCGGCGGCCTGAATTCGAGTGATTCCTGCCAGCCATCTTCCGTACGGAGCCATGCCTTTTGTGTTGATGGTGTTGCCTGGAGGAGGTCTGTTTTTCCATCTCCATTCAGGTCAACAAGCCGAACGCCGGTGTCTTTTGACCATGTTTCTGCTGAGGTGCAGGTCATGTATTCATATCCTATTGTCGGTTCATATTCAGTAACATTATATTGGCTATGCCCGAAGTAGCTGTTATCAGTAACGACATCTTCATCCTCTGGCTCATTATCAAGAAGGGCGTCCCAGACATCATTTTCAATGCTTCGATAGACGCCCATAATAGCGTACGGAGCTGTTCCTTCCCCGACGCAGCCAATGCCGCATAAGTCCAAACCCCAATTGGCGCACGCCTCATAGGTGGGAGCGCATGCAATGCTGCTGGATTCCTCACAGAGCGGCCAATTAAAACCATCCCAATCTCCAGCATCGCTCCCAGAATCATCGGGAGAGCTATCCTTTTTCACGCCGACAAAGTATTTATGTTTCCATTGCTTGCTTGTTATGCCAGCGCCATTATAAAAAGCCTGTTCTGGGTATGGTGCTGGAAGCTCGTGATATTCAGATAGGGAAGAAACACTTGCCAGCCAGCTGGCGCTGTCCTTCGTCCCAATAAATCCAACACCAGCATACGCGTCAAGATCCTTCCCGTCACTGTCATCGTCATAATCCCCGTCTTCATAAATATCATCAGTGGTAAGATCATAACACTCTGATTGATCATAGGAGTCAGTCTCATCGCTCCCAATGAACTCAAAGGTGTAGCACTTGTTTGCAGAGGTCGGGTAAACATAATCGCCACTATCATGCTCTTTATAATCATCATCATCCCATTCTGGGCTGTCAGCAAAGCCGCTTTTGATGACACGACCGGTTGCAGAACAAGAATGCACAGCGCATGTTCTTTGGCAGCTCTCCAGATTACAACTAATCCCTTCATCAACTCGCCAGTCTGAACAAAAGGCAGGATCACACTTCACTGCCTTCTCCACAAAGCTCACTCCCTCCGGAAGAGAGAGCGTCTCCTCAACCCAGGCGCCTCCTTCTTTTGAAAGGACAAGATTAACCGTGCCTGTTCTTGTTTTGACAGACTGCCACAAGTCAAGCCTGCCATCAGCGTTGAGGTCTAAAAAGCGGACGCCATAGTCTGTATTGTCGCTATCCGCAAACCCGGAAAGAAGCGGCATGGAAACAGTTGCTTCCTCACCCCACCCGTTGTTCTGATTCATCCAGTACGACATCCGATCTGATGCTCTCATTCTGGCAAGATCGACTAACCCGTCATCATTGGCGTCATAAAAGCGAATGCCGGTGTCATTGTCGCCAAGAACGATGCCTGAAGGAACAGCCCATTGATCATCTATTTCCCACCCTGTCTCATTGTAATAGGTGAAGGTGACTGGAGGAAGGGCAGTCACGTTATCGCTCCCGATCTCCGTAATGGCTGACAACACCTTTTTTGATCCGATACTGTCATAATCAAACGTGTAAGCAAGAACAAGATCGCCATTCTGGACGGTATCAATTCTGCGGAGTAAAGCGCTGGTTGCCAGCCGAGTGCCGCCCCCAAACCCGTCAAAAGTGTTGCTGCTGGCATGATCATAACTAAACCGTATCTCACTAAGGCCGTATCGAATGGCAGACAAATAAGCGGCAATGTCACGTCCTGGATTGTGATCGTATTCGTATGTAATACTATTCCCGTAAGTGTCTTCCATACTGGAAAGATACCATACACTTGTGTAGGGCTCAAGAATCGAATCAAGACGGGCCCTCCCACCAAAATAGAGAGTTGTTCCATCTTTCCTCTTAACCACCCATCCCCCATCATCTCTTGTTATGTGAAAGAAGGTTTCCTGCTCGGTATGGTACACCCCATCGTCCTCGACAAGCCGAACTGTTCCTTCTGGCAGATGAAGCAAAAACATGTCATCTTCTTCATCAGACCGCGTTGCTTTTGTGTCTCTTGTTATTGAAGGAACAGAAAGGCTCCACCCAGACCCAAGCACGCTCGGCGCTGTTCTGCTCAAGCTCGAGTACGACAACGCCACCGCTGGTTCAAGCCCGTTAACACCAACAGGAACTTGCAGCGAGTAGGAGTACACCGCGCTTCCCGTAAAAAGGTCGTTCAATGGCTGAGATGAGGCATCGAGGTGGTGCTGACCAATTCCTGGAATATCAATCGGAGCCCGATCCCATGATGCTGATGGAAGGGCTAATCCTGCAGCAGTAGAAAACGCCCTATCTGAAACTCTTGACACTTGCTTCCCGCCAAGGCTAAGAACATCACTCTCCGAAGAAGCTTCGGCAACAGCGCCAACAAAGGGAGTCATCACCAGTATACACATGATTATTGCAATACTTTGGCGAAGTGTTTGATAAGCTCTTTGTCGTGCACGCATTGCGTAACCCCACTCCCCTCTCGTTTAACATATATCTCTATTATTTAAGCCTTTTCTAAAAACTTTCGGATTTCACAAAAAACTTTCGGACTCTACAAGAGATAAAGGGTTCTTTATATTATTCACCCTTAAAGCCTTTATAATTTATATAGAGAATTTTGAAAAATCATCAAATATTGTCAAAATTCTCAATAGAGCCGCTTTGAAAAACCAAGATACGCCGTTAAAACAGGGTTTTTCAAAGCTCTCTATAATCTGTATTAAAAAGGGGCGCAAATCATGACCAGCAACATTTAAATAAAGGCATGCCCATCTATGTTGACATGGCAAAAGAGAGAAACGTGCTGGTCTATCTTTTTTCTAAAAATATTCTTCAAGAACAATCAGGGTACAATTTTCATGATAAGTTATGCAAACAAAAGATAACAAGCCTTATTCAGGCAGTTAGAATGTTAAAAGAGATGGAACCAGGAATTGATGCTGATGAGCTTTTTGTTCGTCTCTCTCTTCTTTATCGAGCTTTTTGTGGTGACAATAACGCCATTAAAAAATTACAGGAGTACAACCCTCAACTTTATTTTAAGTGGATTACAGAAAAGGTTAATGTGATTATTCAATATCTTCAACGGGATCATACTTCCCCAATTTATCTCCTTTTTTCTGATATTGATAACACGCTCATTCATCAGACAGGTATTAAAAAATTTCTCCAAGTGCCTGGGGAAAATCGGACCATGTCAAAGAGAGGCATCAGTCTCCTTGCACAGATTGGAGCAAGTGGGGTTCCAGTAATCCTTATTTCTGGAAGAAGGATAAGCAGTTTTGACCGCGTTATGAAAATTATCCCTCACAGTTTCGCTATCCTTGAACACGGCTGTGTTATTCTCAATTCAGACGGGGTAGATGATAAATATGCTTCACAATTCTTTGAATATGTTGGTGATCACCATAAACCACATAAATATGGGTTGTTGTGGGAATACGAAAAACAACTCCAAGAACAGGGATACATAACTGACTCAAAAGGGAGGATTGCTTCTTTTCGTATAGATCCAAAAGAAAACAATATGAATGAGGATAACATACGAAGATTGTTAGCCGCTAAACACCCTAATGGAATAAAGACAGAACAGAACCTGACCTTTATCGATTTTATCCCCCCACTTGGTGGCAAAGATAAAGCGGTTCAATATTTTCTACAAAAGTGGAACACCACATGGGATCATGTTGCTTGTCTTGGTGATGATTACAATGACATTGGGATGTTGTCAAAAGCAAAATACACGTTTACTCATTCAGGGGCAATATCTCAAGTACAACAAATAGTACGCTCCCGTGGCGGCTATGTATCCCCTTATTCTGGACATCATGGAACAGTTGACCTCCTCACAAAACTGGTAGGTGCGCTCAATGACCCCCCTCCATCTTGACGGAAGCTGTATGTACACCATTCTCAAGGACATAAGAAAAAAAGCGAGAGAAAGCAAGCATCCAGTTCTCGTTGCTGTCACCGGCATCAGCGGCAGCGGGAAGTCCGTGCTGTGCTCCATCCTTCAGCAGCAGCTCCGGCATTGCGCTATTCTTGAGCTTGACGGCTATAATTTTGGAAAAGAAGCGCGAAACAAGAACGGCATTACTGGCGCGCACCCTGATGCATTTGACAAAGAAAAAGCAGGGAAAGATCTCTTGATGGTGAAAGCTGGCCGCTGCATACGGCTTCCTATAGAGCCTGCCGAACAATGCATTACTGTTTCGTTCCAGCCGGAAAAGATTGTCTTGGTTGATGGCCAGACAGCGTTATTCGTACCAGAATGGAAGAGGATGTATGATTATGTAATCTTTGTAGAATGCAAAAAAGAGGTGTTGTGGAAAAGAAAACAGGCAGAAAATGACGCGGAACATATCTTTAAGCTGCGGCTCCAGCAGTATCAACAATACATAGAACCCCAAAAGGGACAGGCAGATATGGTGATTATTTCACAACCAGCAACTCCATCATAACAATCCTTAAAAAACAATCCTTCTTCCCCGAATGGATGAGATACGCCCATTTTTCCGACGTTCACATCGGCAGCTGGAGGGACCAGAAGATGGCGTATCTTTCCACGCTGGCGTTCTCGAAGGCAGTGGACGAATGCATACGGCAGGATGTTGACTTCATTCTCATCTCCGGCGACATCTTTAACACGTCCATGCCGCCCATTGACAAGCTCAAGCAGGCCGTAGTCAAGCTCAAGCATCTCAAGGACAGGCATATCCCGGTATATATCATTGCCGGGAGCCATGACTTTTCGCCGTCCGGCAAGACCATGCTGGATGTTATTGAGGAAGCTGGCTTGTGGGTGAACGTCGTGCGCGGCGAGGTGATAGAAGGAAAGCTCCGCCTCCGCTTCACGATCGACCAAAAGACCGGAGCAAAAATCACTGGCATGATCGGAAAGAAAGGCATGTTAGAACGGAAATATTATGAAGAGCTTGACAGGGAAAGCCTTGAACAGGAGACTGGCTACAAAATTTTCATGTTCCACACGTCCATCACGGAATTGAAGCCGAAGGAATTGGAACTGATGGAATCGTATCCGATCTCGCTCCTCCCGAAACAGTTCAACTACTACGCCGGAGGCCATATCCACACGATCAAGAGAGTTGACATTGACGGCTACGGTCCTGTCACGTATCCCGGAGCGTTATTCCCTGCCAATTTTCGCGAGCTGGAACAGTACGGGTGCGGCGGGATGTACCTCATCGAGGCAGACACTGCAGCAGGAACAACCACTGCGATCACTTGGCAGCCTATCGAGCTGTACAAGACGCTCCCGCTCTGCATCGACTGCACCAGCAAGACGCCGGATGATGTCGAGAAGGAAATAGAGCAGGCCATCAAGGGCAAGGATCTTCATGGCATGATCGTCCTGCTTCGGATCAAGGGACGGCTTTCTCTGGGAAGCATGGCAGATATTTCGTTTAATGCCCTGTTTGGCCTGATGCATCAGCAGGGCGCGTACGTTGTCATGCGCAACACGGCTGCCGTGTCAACGCCGGAGTTTGAGGAGATCAAGGTGCAGGCAGGGCATGTCGACGAGATCGAAGACAAGCTCATCCAGGAGCATCTTGGCCAGGTCAGGATAGAAGGGATGTCCGTGGAGGCAGAGAAGCGCATGACTATCGGCCTGCTGAAGGCGCTGGACATCGAAAAAGACGAGGGGGAGCGCGTGATGGACGTCGAGCGGCGCGTCAAGGAGCACGTCGAGCTAGTGCTGAAAGAAGAACAGATACCATGTCCACCAATTCATCCAAAAGCTTAAATACGACAGCAAATCACCTCGGATAATGATACGAGACAGGACGCTTCGGGACGAGGTGCTTGGATTCTTTAGAGAAGTATCCGCGGAAGCCGGGCGGATCGCTCTTCGTTCTCTTCGGGATAGAGATGATTCCTTTCAGGTCCATCAGAAAACAACAGAGTCTGGAACGATGGATATCGTCACCAGTGTTGATTTAGAGATCAGCCGATACCTGCTGAGAGAAAAAGAACGTGTATTTGGCAATCGGGTGCTGCTTCTCAGCGAAGAGTCATCAAACTGGTTCAGATACGCCCCTGGAGAGCGGCGGCCGGTCATGGTCGTGGATGAGCTTGACGGGACAGGGCCGTACAGCCTGGGATCCCCTGACTTCGCCCACCTTTTCGCGCTTGCCGAACATGACGGGCGGAAGCATATCGTCACAGTTGGGCTCATCAACAGGCCAACAATAAACACAGTCTATGCCGCGACGGCCGACACTGATCCTGTTCGAGAAGTATATCATAGCCATGGGCACACCGAGCGTATCCCCCTCCACGTCACCAGCGAGCCGTTTCTTCTCGGGAAGACACGCATGAAGCTCCATGCCAGCCCACGGATGGCAGCAGAATACCGTGGACACCATCCTCACGTTATTGCTGCGTTAGAACACTTGGCAAGAAGAAACACCAGCGATGCCCAGCAATCCACCAGTGTGGCAAGCCTTGGCGTCATGAACGTCGCGGACGGCGTGACCGATGTCTTCGGCATTGGCATGGGCGCGAACTGGGATTATGCTGCCCCGTCGCTGATCCTCTGGAAGGCAGGCGGCAGAGCGTACATTCTAAAGGAAGACGGGCAATTGGACCGCGCCACGCCATGGTCGCTCCAGCTCGACAATCCAGCCGGGTATTATCCTGCGCTGTTCACGAATGGTGTTGTTGACCGGAAATTGTTTGAAGAGTTAAGAAAGAATGGGAAGCTGGATTAGGACATTATACCCCACTGACTCGTATCACCTCAAACGCTTCTGCATACCTTCCCACGCCGCTGATGACGCCGCGGTATCGCGCAAGGCCATGGACTGCCTCGTCATATCTCGTCTGTTCAACCTGAGATGCGTGCTGGCGAAGGGCGTCAAGTTTTTTGTCCATGACGTCGGTGATGTCAACGATGAGCTGCGGGTTCTGGTGTGGAGTCCATACCTCGTATGCCAGGACGGTAGGAACGCGCCAGGGATTTGCCCCTGCACTGCCGAAATGGTTGCCGGACGCGCCGAACACGGCCTGCCTGGTGATCTCGGCAACAGCGCGGTGATCAGCATGCGCATCATACGCCGAGTGCGTGTACAGGACATCCGGCCTGCAAGCCCGAAGAAGACGCGTGAGCTGCTGGGCTGCTTCATCACCATACCCGCTGTTCTGCAGATGCCCGTCTGGATGACGCAGGAATACCAGATCATCAATTCCGAGCACGACTGCTGCTTTTCTTGCTTCTTCTTCGCGAATACCCTTCAGCATGTCTGGAGAGATGGTCATGCTCCCTGCTTCGCCAGAGGTGAAATAGACGATCGTGGCATGATCCGTTGGCTCTCGCTTGGCCAGGCTGCCGCCACAGCCGATCATATCATCGTCAGGATGGGCTGCAAGAACTATAATGTTGGCCATGCTACATCATCCTCCCCAACAATTCGTTCACCATGGCCGGATCTGCCTTGCCTTGCGTTGCTTTCATCACCTGCCCGACGAGAAATTGGAAGGATTTTTCCTTGCCTGCCTTGAATTCCTTTACCGCAGTCGGATTCTTAAACACCACGTCCCTGCATATCTTTTCAAGCTCGCCAGTGTCAGACACGGCATGCAATCCCTTCTCCGCCACATACCGCCTTGGAGAGAAGGGCTTGACGATCAGCTCTTCAAGGATCTTCTGGGCGACCTGGTCGGTGATCTCTTTCTTTTCGACCATGGACAAGAGCTCGATCATGTGATTCTCATCCAAAAGAAGGCCGTCAAAGGTCTGCTTGTTGTAGTTCATGACGCGCACGAGCTCGCGGCGGAGCCACTTGGCTGCCAGGACAGGGTCAACCTCTTCTGCCACTTTCTCAAACAGCTCGGCAAGGCGTTTTTCCTGAGAAAGAACTTCGGCATCCAGTTCGGCAATCTTGTGGTGCGCGATAAATTTTTTCTTTTTTGCCTCGGCAAGCTCCGGCATGCTGTGCATGGCCTTGGCTACCATCTGGCTGGTGATGCCTATCGGAACAAGGTCTGTGTCAAGGATGTAGCCATAGTCTGCTTCAGTCTCTTTTGTCCGCATACGGTAGGTGATGCCTTTCTCTGCATCCCAGCCTCGCGTGTCCTGCACGAACGGTTCGCCGGCTGCTGCTGCTTTTTTCTGGCGGTCCACCTCGTAAAACAGCGCTCTTTCGATCTCTTTGAATCCGGTGACGTTCTTGATCTCGCTGCGCACATAGCCGGACTGCTTGATGGAGATGTTGGCGTCTGCCTTGATGACGCAGTGCTGGTGGTGGAAGATGCCAAGATAATTCAGCATGGTCTGCAATTTTTTCATGAACTCCCTGGCCTGCTCCGGGCTTTCCATCTCCGGCTCCGTGACGATCTCGCACAGCGGGTTGCCGCTCCGGTTGTAGTCTACCAAGACATATTTTGATTCGTGGATCAGGGAAGCAGGGTCTTCTTCGATGTGGACGCGCGTGATGCCGACCTGTTTCCCGCTGGAAAGCGTTATTTTTCCTGTCCTGCCCAGCGGGCGTTCGAACTGGCTGATCTGGTAATTCTTGGCAAGGTCGGGATAGAAATAGGATTTTCTCGAGAACACGAGCTCGTTATCGATATCGCACTGGAAAGCAAGGCACAGGCGCAGGGC
>JACPCA010000057.1 GCA_016180035.1 Candidatus Woesearchaeota archaeon | reverse complement strand
CGATAACGACGCGCATGCCATCACGGTCAGACTCGTCGCGCAGGTCAGAGATGCCAACAAGTTTCTTGTCGCGCACGAGCTCAGCAATCTGCTCGACCAGGCCTGCCTTGTTGAGCTGGAAGGGGATTTCGTTGATGATGATCCATTCCCTATCCTTGTGCTTCTCTATCTCTGTCCGCGCCTTGACCATGATTTTGCCAAGCCCGGTCAGGTATGCCCGCTGGATTTCCTGCGTGCCAGAGATGATGGCGGCGGTGGGGAAGTCCGGACCCTTGATGTGCTGCATCAGGTCATGGACTGTTGCAGAAGGATTATCGATCAGGGCAACTGTCCCGTCAATGACCTCTCGGATATTGTGGGGCGGGATGTTGGTTGCCATGCCGACGGCAATCCCGCTGGAGCCATTGATGAGAAGGTTAGGGAGCTTTGCAGGAAGCACCGAGGGCTCCTGGAGGCTGCCGTCAAAGTTTGGCACGAAATCGACTGTTTCCTTGTCGATGTCGACGAGAAGCTCATCAGAGATTTTGGCAAGCTTGCATTCCGTGTTATGGCTGATGAATCCGTTAGAAATAAATGAATGGCAGCTGCTTTCTACTTTTATAGAGAAGACGTGCTGTGATGGCGCTTGCTCAATCTTGATGACAGGGTCAAAAAGGTATTTGTACTGGATGAGGTACTCAAAAAGAGATTGGTAATTTATCCCTGTCTCTTGAAGGACCTCCATGACCACCTGTTCATAATTCTTTTCCATCCCCGGATACCTGTCAAAATTGTATCTTGAAGCGGTTGGTGTTGAGGCCTGATCGCGGATGTAGTCTGATATGAACGGAACATTATCATAGAGAGATGTTTCTTTGGTATGTACGGCAAGAACGTACTCGAGCTTTGCACTCTTATGCTCAGACAAGAAGCCGATTTCCTTGTAGAAACGGAGGTAGTTTGAACGTCCTCGAAGGTATAGTTTCCAGATTGTCCGATAGCGATCATACCGTTTAAAGGTGTCAATGCCAAAGCGAAGCAGCATGACCTGAAGGTCGTCAATAAGCTGTTCACTGACAGAGCAGCAGCTCAGCTCCACCATTTTTCCGGAGTAAGAAATGCTGCCATCACCCTCAAAATAGGCTCGCAGGAAAGAAGCAACAACTGGTTTGGGAGATTGAAAGATAATTTCTGGAATGCGCTTGTTGGCAGACAGGACAGGATCAAGGCCGAGATTTCGTAAAAACGCAATCGTGTGCCTGCAATGGCATTCTAAACGATAGTACATTTTTTTGCCATAGGAAGACGGCTTTCTTTTGAAGCAGTGAAGAGTGCTGTCTGGAAAGAGGTGTTTCCAGATGGAAGAGAGCTTATCAATCCAATTCTTGTCTGAATTGCAGAATTCGATTTTGTTTTTGGATATGCTCCCTTCTGAGATAAATGAGCCTAAGATAAACGCAAGATGTTCGTCAAAGAACCGTGGAAGCGTTCGCACCATAGCCTTTGTGTCAAGTGAGGGGTGGGACAGGAGCACATCACGATTCTGCACTGCCCAAAATGAGTCCGGTGCCCGATCAAGAACAGCAACATCTCCTTCATCAAGATTTTCTAATAGTTTCCATCTAAATATTGGCCGTCCAAAATTGTCTTTAGCAAAGGTAAGGATTGGGTGGTTTTTTGTTCCGGTGAGCGAATACCCTTTATGCGTTGTGATCTTCAATGTTTCATGAATACCGGAATCAAACCATTTTGATGCACGATTGATCTTTTTATCTTTTGAAAGAATATGCAGGCCGATCTCTTCTGTTGAGGATA
Organism: Candidatus Woesearchaeota archaeon; assembly: GCA_016180035.1. Taxonomy (GTDB): domain Archaea; phylum Nanobdellota; class Nanobdellia; order Woesearchaeales; family UBA12501; genus JACPCA01. The sequence continues at coordinate 21,696 of JACPCA010000057.1, read as the reverse complement.
ATGCTCCTATTTTTACTAAGCCGTGTTCAGTAACAATCCTGCTCTCGCCGCTGACGCAATATCTCATGGCCGCCGGGTTATCACCATCAATACTGCCAAAATTTCCCTGGCCGGCGATGAGGGGATAGCGCAGGGAGAAATCCTGGGCAAGGCGGACGAGCGCATCGTACACTGCCGTGTCGCCGTGAGGGTGGAATTTACCGAGGCAATTATGAACAACAAGCCCATTGGCAACAAACTCATGGCTTTCGCCAGTTTGGATGTCGTATGTTTTTTCAGCGCTTACGTTGGTTACTTTAGAAACTTGGATAAACAAAAGATTATTTGAAAAAATATTGTTTAGTATCGCCGTGTATTTTGAGTTTATTTTTTTTAGCTTATCTAAGATACCCCATTCTATAATCTGGCTTTTTCGAAGACCTTTCTCTTGAAGATCTTTTGAATATCGAATTTTTACTCCTGTTTTATATTTTATGCCAAGCCTGAATTTTTTTCCTTCCTCCGTTACATACCACCCTGATCCTTTGTGATGTCGGCTTAATTCACGAAACAACACTTCTCCTGCATAAGGAACAATCTCAAACTCTGATTTTTTTAGTTTTGAACCAGCAATCCTCTCAGCCCTGTTTTTCTTTATTGGATCAGCAAGAGAAAGGCTGGAACATAATTTTTTAGAAAATTCTCCCTGCCATTCAATAAAATAGAATGGTAACCTTGACCGCAATGGCCTCTCATTAATACTTCGATCGTGCCCTGGTTGCGTCATCCTTTTTTCCCCTATAAATCCAAGCTGCTGGGTTATGAGCAACAGCCGGTCAATCATTTTTTCGGAGACTGAACCGTAATGAACACAATTTCTCGTTTTATGAATGCTTCCATCACCATCAATAAGGCCGCTGAGAAAGGAATAAATAACATTTGCAGGAGAAACCGCCATCTGTGATGGAACTTCTTTTGTTAATGCTTTCTTTCCTTGTAGCATAAAGGTTTCAGCAAGAAAAGTGCAGATAGCAGAACTGTTTATTCTTATCTGGTAACCAACATTTTGTAAAAGGATTCCTGATACGGACTGATATTCGTACTGTTTGTATTCGATAATTGCAGGGTAAGAAAATTCTTTCTGAAGGATATCTGAAATTTTATTAATAATTTCTTTTGACGTTGAATAGAAGAATATCCGATTAGTTCTCTTCTCAATCCAGCCATCAGATAATATCTGGCCAAGGAGATAGGCAATACCTTCGTTTAACTCAATAAAACGATTATGAAGAATTTGTAGTTTGACCGTTTCCGGTATAAGGGGGTATTCAGATTTGACAACGACGAAATCAGCAGGCGAGATGTCTTTTGCTTCTTTCCATTCAAATTCAAGATGTTTGTTAATCACTTTCAGCTGTTGTGATTTTGTTGCAGTAACAGAAACCCCATTTTTTAGCGTGATGCAAAGCAAGTCCTGCTCGGGCATTTCATACAATTCAGAAACTTCTTCCACACCCTGTTGAGTGTAAACAATGTCTTTTTTCTTCAATTCTATAATAGGTAGTAATCCTTTAGGTGTTAGTACAAGCGTATCCTTGGTGAAACATTCTCCAACAATCCTTGCAGATTTTTTGAACGGCTTGTTGTGCGTCATCCCCAGCTCGTTCATGGCATAGAGGATGCGGCGATGGACAGGCTTGAGGCCGTCCCTGGCGTCAGGAAGCGCCCTGCCGACAATGACGGACATGGCATAATCCAGATAGGAGGACTTCATTTCGTCTTCGATAAGTTTTTGGATGACAGAAGATGGAGAAGGGACTGGAGAAGTAGCTGCACTGTCGGGGTTTTGATCTTCAGATGGCATGGAAACACCGTACTAGAGGTAAAAGCTGCCTTGTAGAGAACCCATTTATTTATAAAGCTATTGATTCTAAAACAGCTTTATAGAAGCTATAAGACCGCTATAATGCCGTTTTGGGCTGATGTGGTTTTTCAGAAAACAACATAATTATCCACCAAACAGTGATAACAAAAACAAAAGGTTTATAAATGAGAAGGCATTTGGGGTAGATATGAGCCTCGAAGATGTCATAGAACGCAGGCCGGTGACGGCTGTGGCAATAGGTGGAGTTGCCATCGGACCCGTACATGAACTACTGCATGCGGGGGCAACTGTCGCATTAGACGGAAGAATAAGAAAGATTGATTGGAACCCATTTGATGACGGAAGAATGGGTGTCTATTCCGAAGGGCTAAGCACTCTTGCCTACGGTATCACTGCACTGACTCCTAGTATCATCCTTGGTGCCCTTACATTAGGAGCAGTCAAAAAATTCTGGATTGATTGTGCTCGGGATGGAGCAACGGTGATTCCTGCAATGGCTGGGACCATGCTTCTTCCTCCCCTCCAAGGTGCCTTGGAAATAGCTACTGGTGGGTATCAAGATCATGGCATAGGTTTCTATAACTTCATCCATGGGATTATGGAAGCTGTGCCTGCAATACAGCCTTATACTGATCATGTTGCTCGCCATCTTCATGAACCTATCACTACCATAGGAGGAACGGTATTGGCCAGTTTGGCAGCCTGCGCATTATACAAAGGAGGACAATACGTAACCAAGGGCTTAAGGTAGCTCGCCAGTCACTTCAGTTAAAAGTCTACATTATATCCTTTTTCATCACCATTGTTTACCACTCATAAGTAACTAAAAAAACAAAAGGTTTATATAGGAGTGCCACTCCCAAGCCTGATAAAGAGGTTTCAAGAGGGCATGTTTTTCTACCCCACATCCCCCTAAACAGCCTTTCTTGAAACCATCTTTGTTATTGCAAAAAAATCTCCCGGACCCATGAGCGGCCAAACCCCTTCATTGAGCATCGACTACCTTCTTGAAGCAGATCCTAATATCATCAGCGTTATTCCTGCAGAACAACTATCTCTTCCAACAGTTAACCTGGAAGCATGTCCAGAACAATCAAGGAGCAGGGTAGTGCGTGGAGTAGATGCCATCAATCGAGCAATGAAAAGACCATACATTGTGGACCGCTTTACTGATCACGAGCAGCGGCGGGAGTGGAGACGGCAGATAGGAGAAACGTATGGAGCAGACGCACGGGTATATCTTGAAACAAATGCTCTCCGGATCAATACGATCAACGCTCTTTTGACAGGAACGTCGATTATACTTCAGGCGTATGGTACCCAAGAGGATTTAAGGATCCAACAGGCTCAAGATGCTCTCCGCGCAGCAGGACACCTAGTACGAGCGTCATACGATGCCATGCCCGCCCTTGAAAAGATAGAAGTCGTGAGAGGGATCAAACAGCTGGTGTGCGAAACGCTCCGGCTGTTTGAGAAAGAAGAGCAGGCTGCATTGCCAAGCGAAACATACCAGCCAGCTGTGCCAGTTCCAATCATGGATGTGATTGCTGATGTGGCAGTGGTGTGACCTTCTTGTTGCTTCCCCCTTCTTATTAATTCTGCGGTGTAATAATCCTCCCCCTCACCACAAAGCTCGCCCCGCAATAGACGCATCTTTTTCTGTTGGTGGATACAAAGGCCATTCTCGATTCATACTTCATCTTGTTCTTGCATTTGGGGCACTGGAGAAGAAGCACGGCCATCGCAGGTCACCAGTCAAGAATCCTTTTCTCCGTCGAACAGGTCGTCAAGCTTCTTGTTGCGCTTTTCTTCTGAATCTGGAAGGCCGTTATCGTCAAGATCGTCAAAATTGATGGGCTTGCTCGGCTTTGGGCGATCCTCGTCAGGAACATCCGCATCACTCGGGGTGCCAGCTTCTCTCTTGCCGGAGTCCGTCTTCTTCCCATCCTGCGCTTTCTGCTGTGGAAGATCATACCCTTCTGGGGCTTCTTGGGCGAATGCTTCAAGGTGTGGATGGAGAGAGTGCTTTGGGGGTGGCGAAACAGCAGGCTCTTTAGGGCCTGCATCGCTCGGCGGTTCTTCAACATCACCAGTGCCGGCAGATCCCTCACCTGACTGATCATCGGAGAGTGTATTTTCTTCCGTTGCTTCTTCTTCCGTTGTTTCCTGGCGTTTTTGCTCTTCCGGAAGGTCAACCACTTCCAGCTGGCCGAGATGGCCTGGCTCTATCGCAGGCTTCACGCCATCCTGAGCATCGTCGTGGAGCTCATCAACGGGCTTCTGCTCCTCCAAGCGCGCGCCATGCTCTTTCTCATAGCTTTCTTCGATGTGCTTGAACATCTGCCGCACCGCTTCCTTTCCTGGCAGGTCGAAATAGTCAAAGAATTTTCCGGTCGCTTTCAGCACGAAGCTTCTGCCCTGTTTTTCTTTGGAGACAAATCCCATCTCTTCGAGAAGCTTGACGTGCTCGTACGCCGTGCTGGTCCTGATGCGCACGACCTCTGCCTGAAGAACCGGCTGCTTCCATGCGATGACCGCAAGCGTTTCGAGAAGCGCATGATCCAGTTCCAGGTTGGGGATGATGTTTTGAACAAGAGGAACATACTGCTCGCGCACGCTCAGCTTCCAGCCGTCGCCTTCCTCGAGAAGAACAAGAGACGAGCCGCGGGACTCCAGCTCTGCTTTCAGTTCCTTGGCAGCTTCTCGAACAAGGCCGGGTTCTGACACGGCACACAAAGTGCAGAGTTCAGCAAGGGGCACAGTCCGTGCTGCAGCAAACAGGATGGCTTCCAGTTTGCCTTTCAATACATCACCAGCGGCAGGAGTTGTTTCCACTGCTAACATCACCTCTTTTGTTTTGAATTGACTTTGTTTTGAATTGACATCTGAATCGATTAATGAGCTTCTTCTGCCTTCTCCAGTTTCCCGCTCTTCTTAGCATCAACACTCTGCTGCACTGCAGTGTGGACTAATGGAAATGGATTGATCGATTTTTGGGCAAGCGAATAGGCGCCGTCTTTTTCTTCGAGCCACTGCTCGTGTATCATTTCCTTGACAAAGGAAAGAAGCTGCTGGTCTGGAAGGCCGACACGCTTGGCCAATGCAGGGAGGGAAAGCGCGCCATCGGCATCAAGCACGAGGATGACATTATTCCGTAGCAGCATATTAGTGTTGCGCAGCAGGTTCTTGTTTTTTGCTGCCAGCTCCTTGGCGATCTGGTCCACCTTGTGGAGCCGCGCCTGAAGGTCGTTGAAAAAGCCAGAAAAATCAACAGAACTGTACCGGAAGGTTGATGGCTCGATGATCTCGATAGAGGAAGGCATATAATCAAAGCAGAAATATGCCAGCGTTGACGCATTCTTTGCCATGATCTCCAGCTCAACGAACATGCTGAAGAGCTTGCCTTCCTTTTTGGGCTTGGAGAACTCTTCTTTGAGCACGGTGATGTCCTTGTTGTTCTTTATTTTTTGGACATAGGAGTAGAGCGTGTCAACAACGTGATCCTTCGGCGCACCGAGGATTTCGATGATCGTAGAGCAATGGATGTAGCCCTTTTCCAAGAGATCTTTCTGCTCTGATACTGATACCACCATAGTATGCTGAAGGAGGAGATGGTTTATAAAGGTTTCGAGAGTTGGTAGTGTTGTGTTATCCCGAAAGCGCTACACCAATCAAGGCGGTTGTTATGGTGAATGATCAATAAAACTGAAGCTTCGCTTTTTCCAGTATGAAATGGAGAATCTTCTTCACCTCTTCCATTGACGTTTCAAGGCGAACAACACGTTTATCCAAATTAGCGGTTGTTTCTTTTAAGGCGGACACCTCTGTCTTGAGGTCTTTAATGATGAATCTCCAGAAAAAATAGCCGAGGCCAGTGACGTAGAGGACCCATTCATACTGGTAAGACAGGCAAACACCCCATGATGTACACGCAACATCGCTGAGGATTGGATCCTTCGTGATAATGCCGACGAAAGAGTATAGCAGCATCATAATGACTAACAACTGTTGAAAGCTGAGAATTTTTTGCTGGCGGAGAGGCGGTGAACGCCATTTGATAAAGCTGGCGATGCCAAGAGCAGCCATAAGCAGCCAAGCAATAGTAAAAAAGATCATCGTATCCCTCCACAACTTCTTCTTGTCTTCTCCAATGAAGACTCTATCTTTTTAATACTGTCGTACCACTCAGTGATGGCTACGCAAAATTTTCGGTTTAGGTTTTGATAATGATCTATTCTTGTCCGGTTCTGTTCTACTATCATTGCTTCCACACGATCACCAGCGCCAGCAGCCCGAACGCTGCTGCCATGAAATAGATGATCATAGATTTTATCTTAGAAGTTCTTGATGCGTAGGCAGTCACGGGCTCCAGCCCCGGCATGATGGTGACATTGAGCATGGTATCGATAGCAGGCTGGACAGCAAGCACTGGCTGGTCCGCCGTCGTGCTATTGGCAGAAAGAGAGCTGGCTATCACCGGCTCTTCCACCACTACATCTTTCGTAAAGTCCGTAGTTGTTTTCTGGCCGTCTTTTCTGACTTTCACCTTGAGCTTGTACTCTCCTGGCGGAGCATTCACTGTATTGTCGAGTTCTACGACGGCTGTTTCTCCAGCGCTGAGGGAGAGATGCTGCAGGTTTTCCTCCCGACCGCCAGAATACGACTTCGACCCGCGGTAAACATAGCTCCAGATGTCAAAGTCGTGGGAGTCCTTATCATTCGCGATCTCCAGCAGGGTAAGGAATGGCGTGTCATTGGCGATGGTCGAGTTGCTGGTAAGCACATATCTTATTTTCTCGTCTGATGCCCCTGCTTTTTTCTTGGATGGCGAGGAGCGGGAGGAAGAGGAAGAAGAGGGGGCAGCCTTTACGGTTTGAGAGTCGGCGCCCGCCTCTTCTCCAAGGGGAGCATCTGGATTTTGGACAATGAATAGCTTTTCAGCTGTCCCTGCAGCCCCGCTCTCTGCGCAGGACGGCCGGAATGCTGCTTTGATCATCATTGCTTTTTCGCGAACATCGATGGAGGGGGTATAGGATTTCTGATTCAGGTTTTTGGTGATGGACGGCTTCCGGACGGTCTCGCCGAACAGGTCTTCGATCCAGTACTCGATCTCAAAGAGCTTGATGGACCTGTCGATAGAAAAGTTGTACTTTATCGCCTCGCCAGTGAGGAAGATGTCACCAAGCGTGGTAATCGTAATGGAGAGATTACAGCTGGTAGTGTTGGCGCTGGGATCTACGCTGTCGTTGATGCTCTGGTTGATGCTTTGGTTTATGCTCTGGTTCGTTGCGCTATCATTCAGGACAGGCGGCAAGCCGATGTCATCAGAGTCATTGAGGAGCGTGCCATTCACGAAGGTATTATTAGTAGATGTATTGGTGATGTTCTCCAACAGGGTAGCATGGCTGCAGTTCGACTCGTTGATGACGAGCAGTTCAATAGCGATGGTGCTGTTTTCTTCTCCCGACAGTTCCCCCCACAATGAAGGCGGCGTGAGAAGAAGGAATAGCGTAGCCTCGGCCAGGAACACCAACAACCGTGCGGAAATTGAATCTGCCATGCAGGATATGAAGGAGGAGGTGGTACATATACCCTGCCACAAAAAAGTTGAAAAAATCACTGTCGTGATTGGAAGATATTCAACAACAGGCTGAGAATTTTCGAAAAAAGCCTGCTGATCCGAAAAAACACGCCATCGAACCGGAAGATTACACCCTAAGATAAAGAATGAACATGACTCCACCTAAAAACGTCACTATCGAACAACAATAACAAAACATTTTAATAGGGAAGACCATCCAAAGGAAGAGGGGGTAGTATGCAACTGCTAAAATTACTGAAAAGACAAGAATCGCCGCTAGAACTGGCAGATCTTCCTCTTCCTCCGTTACCAAGCCTGCCTTCTATTGAAGGGAAAATTGATGGAAAATTGTGTAGCGACGAGCTGGACTTTGGCCTCCCCCCGCTTCCTGATGAGATAGAAGAAAGAAAAAGCCCTGCACGCGCCTTACCACCACGGCCTGTCTTAGGGCTGCCTCCACTTCCGCCACCGCCAAAGCCATCAAAGGGAAAGTCCACAACCTGCCTTCCAGAATTCTCCGCGCCGTTTCCAAAGCGAGAGAACGTAAAACCTATGCCGCGGCCTCCACTTCCCTCGTTTAGCCTCCCGCCCTTGCCGCCGCCACCAGCCGAAGCACCAAGGCCTGTTGCCCCATTTCCCAAGCTCTACCTTGTTCCGCAAGCCTCATCTGGAGCCAGGCCAGGAAGCTCCTGCTGTGCTTCCTGATCTTGAACTTCCTTCTTTACCTCCTCTTCCACCACGCCCTGCACCGTTCCAGCAGCCTATGTCAATCCGCCAAGAACAGCAGTCAAGGCCGACGAGGCCATCACCAGCAGTATGCCTTCCTCCACGCGGTGTCATGTTCATCCGGGCAGAAGAGTATAGCGGCATCCAGTCGTATCTTCACGAAGCGAGGCAATCGATCAAGCAGGCAGGCAGCTCTCTTGACAGGATCAATGCCATCAAGAACAGGGAAGACACAGACATTGACGCATTAAAGACCTGCTTAGAAACTATTCAGCGCAAGCTTGGATATGTGGACAAGTCCATTTTTGAGTGTAAAGAATGAGTTTGGTGAATAAAGAGCAAGGATAAAGCAAAAGCGTAAAAGAAAACGATCAGCACAAAAAACACGATGCAGCAGGTGATTCCATGACACAGCCCTTATTTGTCAAAGTCCAGCAGTACGATGACGCCAAAGAGGTCATTGGTATAGTCCAGCAAAAGCTTAACGAGGCGCGGCAGACCATTGGTAAAATCCACGATCTTCGGCACCAGGAAGAAGAAGAGCTCAACAAGTGGAGCGCAGACCTCTCCCATGTCGAGGAGCGCATCCAGCTCATGCAGAAAACCTTCAGCGAGGGGCGGGAATAGACATGGAATGCGACACAGAGAGCCTGTTTTTCAGGAAGATCGACGACCCTGTCGAGTGCAGGCGCGCCGGCTTGGAATCCATGAGAGACAGCATTGCTGCGCTGCGGCGATTTGAGGACGTCAAGCGCATCCGCATCGAGAAAGTGAGAACAGCAGCGCGATTGAAAGACCAGCTGCACGAGCTTGGCGTGCTGATGCACCGGCTCCACGATCTTCTCCCCTGCATTGACCAGCCTCGGCAGCCCATGCCGATAACAAAGCCAACGCCAGCAAAGGCATTCCCTCTCCCAGAGCGCCCAAAAGAAGATGGATGCACAGAACTGGAACGGCAGCTTCGTGAGATTGACCAGAAGCTGAGAGAATTGGGGTCGTAGAGAGCAAAATCATGTCTTTCAAAACTCTCATCGCTTCAAACTCGTTGGCGAGTTTTTGGTGTCCCCCAAGAAGGGCGGCTTCACTGCGTTCAGCCACCCGAAGGATGAACATTCGCCGGAGCGAAGCGGAGGCTACCTACACATCAGTTTAGTTCTGTAAACGGAATATTTTCTTAAAAAGCATTTTGTTTTCTTTCCGATTAATCAGTATAGCTGTACGATAAGGAAGGAAAACAAAATGCAGGGGAAGGGATTCGAACCCCCGAACCCACTAAGGGAATGGATTCCTCATCAGTGAGCGCATGCTGTCAAGCGCTCGGAAATCTCATCTTGAGTCCATCGCGTTTGACCACTTCGCTACCCCTGCAATAAGATAGTGAGAGAAGGAATGCGCCGGTATAAAAAGGTGTGGGTTTCTCAGGCTCTGTAGAAAATGTACATAGATTGGGGCGCCACTGTGGTTTTCTTTGAAAACTTTATTTTTTTCCCACCCTGCCCGGGCGAGGTGGGAAAAAAATAAACTTAAACTTGGTTTAAGCACGATAGCGTCCCAAACTCTGTGTTTTTTAGCCGAAAATAGGCATTTGACGTCTAAAAACGAAGAAAGACTTTCTACAGAGCCGGTTTCTCAGCCAAAACATTTTATACACGTTTTAACCACCATCGCTTAAACAATGATAAAGAAAACGTGGACAACAAAAAGCCGATGGTTGGCACAAGGGAATTTATGAACGGCTTTGGAAGCCCAGCAGCGAAGAAAAAGAGAACAATAACCATATAGGTGAGAACCGCAATGATCCCCTTTCTGGTGAAGCTGGTCTCCCATGCCTTGTCTGCCTCAACGCGCTTGTTGCGCAAGCGTATCGCCGCGATTTCTTTTTCTAAATTCATTGTATCATCCTCTTGTTAAATTCGTCCATCTGGTCAGCAGAAAGATGGCGCTTAGGCTTGATATGCTTTGCTTGCTCATTTCTACAATCATAGCTGCCACCTTTGAATTGCATTCTGCATGAAGAATACCGCATACAGAATGTATAAATGTTTGGTTTTTATGCCGGAGTTGTCCAGTCAGGATTAGAATTTCCGATAGAGATCTTCACGTCAAAAGATAAAACTTTTTTAACGATCCAAGAGAAAGAGCCAACCGTGATAACGATAGACAACAAGAAGATAACCGACTCATTTCGACGCCTCTTTCAGGTCATGTGGAAGGACGGAGAGCGATGAATTATCGTTTTAAAAACCTGTTGAGGGGTGATTTTACTTTTTTGACACAAAAGTTTATATATTCCTTTCGTTATAATTACTAAAATGGCAAAAATTGTTATTGATGAAAAAAGAAGGCATGGAAAGCCGACTATTGAAGGGACGAGAATTACTGTTGATGAAGTGCTTGGTATGCTGGAAGCGGGGATGACTTATCAAGAGATCGAAAAAGAGTATGGGCTTACAAAAGAACAGATTGTTGCTGTGATAAAACACGCATCTTCTTATGTCCGAGGTGAAGAAGTTTACAGCATCCCTGCCTAAACAACGGTTTTTTCTTGACGAAAATATCCCTCTTGTGGTAAGTGATGCTTTGAAAAGGCTGGATTGGCAGCTCAAGCCAAAAGAGCGGGCTCTGTAGAAAATCTTTCTTCGTTTTTAGTCATCAAACAATAGTTTTTGGCTAAAAAACACAGATTTGGGGCGCCGCCGTGACTTTCCTTGAAGACCCGTTTTTCTTTCCCACCCTGCAGAGCGAGGTGGGAAAGAAAAACGGCTAAACAAGGTTAGATACGGCGGAGCCCAACATATGATATGACATTTTCTACAGGGCAAAAAGAACGATAAGCCTTAAATACTTCTCTCTTCCACCGCTCCTTATGAACCAAGACCTTGTCGACAGCGCCATTCCTGTCCTGAACAGGATGATAGCTGCCCACAATCGGCGGCATCCGAAAGCGCAGCTGAGGCCATTTCCGAAACGGCATCGCATCGTTCACGTTTTGCCGAGGAAAGAGCTTGAAGACCGGATAGAAATGGATTTCTCCAGCACGGTCGCCATATTCAATGGGAAAGCCGGCAGGATCTATGTCGCAAGAGAAAATGTCCAGCAGGAAATTGATCTTTACGCGGAAGTTGATAACCGCGATTTCACGCCAACAACTGAAATCCCCAATACTCATACACTGCGGCTCGTGCACATTCTCGCCCACGAAAACATGCACCGATCGTGTATCCAGAGAGGCATCAACGGGAGAGTTGCAGAATTTTTTAAAGAAGCGTACGCAGTCTTGTGCAGTGAGGCCGGAAATAAAGAATATTCCTCGCTTCTTGCCTCTGATGGAACTCGCGTTTTCGGGCATGGCTGGAATCTTTTGTTTGAAGCAAAAGATGGACGAGGATTGTCACGACAAGACCATCTTAACGAATTTGTGACAGACTATTTCACGGCGCGCATTGCCGGATCGTATCTCGCCGGGCGAGGGTGCTATCCGACAGCAGAGATGGCGTTCTATGCCCTCGCTATCCATCGGGTAGTTGGAAACCCGGATGCCTTTGACAGCGCGCTGTCATATATGGAACACGCGCCAATAAGCGATGGCGCACTTCTTCATGACTATCTCTCCAGCAGGATGCCGCAGAAATGCGCTGACACATTTCTTCAAGATGGCCAAAACCGAACACATGTCCAGGCAGCATACGGAATCATGCTTGGCATGCTCCGATTCCTGCCGCAAGTGATTGAAACGATGTACGGCAATGGCGCTGGAAATGGTGCAGGCAATAGGGCTGGCAGTTCCAATGATTGAAAAACAAACATTTTTATAGGCTGCTCGTTAGTTGAGAATGATGAGACTGACGCGCTGGTTTCAATCACGAAAGCCATGGCTGAAAGGAGGGCTTGTTGGTGTTGGCATTTGCGTTTTTCTATTCTTCTTCTATCTTTTTGTGTATTTCCCAGTCATTGACAAGGTGTATGCGGATGACATTGCAGCGCATGGCGGGACTCCTGCATGGACAACAACCATTCCAATGGTGACTGGCCACTTACTCCCGCTCTTGTCGCATTTTATCATAGAAGGAACTGCTCTTGCGCCAACATTCTGCAAGGCAACAGAACAGGGTTGTAGTACATGGGTTGCAAAGGAGTACTATGATGGGCAAGACTGTGTCCCTTGGCCTGAAAAAGATGAAGAAACAGGAACTGAATACGCAGGCTGCTGCGAACAGCTGATTATGGCTCCAACAGCAGAATGTGAAGGCCGCATAGAGATGGCTGGATTTCTGGTTAGTGTGCTGCTTCTGATGGGGGTGTACTTTACTCTTGGGGCGATAGTTGGGTGGGCAGTGGGAAGAAGAAAGAGAAGATAATTATACAGGGCACCGTAGCCTTTTCCCGCATAAAAACGACACGTTTATATAGAACTCTTCGTTTTTTATTCACATGAAACTGACTATCGTTCTAGAACCTCAGAAGGAAGGCGGGTATACTGTGTACGTTCCATCTTTGCCAGGATGTATTTCTGAAGGGGATACCAAAGAAGAGGCGTTAAAAAATATTAAAGAAGCCATTGAACTCTACTTGGAAGCAGATACCAATGAGCTGGTAGAGTTTGCTGGTGAGAAGATAGAGATTGCCGTATGAAACTGAGGGATGTTTCCGGGATTGAGGTCATCAAGCGGCTGAAAAAGTTTGGGTATGTCGCTACCCGGCAAAAAGGATCTCATGTCCGCCTTGAGAAATTTGATGGTGAAAAAACAAGAAAGATAACCGTGCCGCTCCACCGATCCTTAAAGATTGGAACCCTCCTCCAAATCATAAAAGATGCCGGCTTGACTTCTGAAGAATTTGAGAGATTGAAATGATATTGATTAGGTATTACCAAGTTATTTCTTCCAAAAACCCAAACTTTAAAAACACGCTTCGCTCAAAACTCGTGATGGGCATCGAAATCTGCGCAGTCGGCGGCTTCAGCGAGGTGGGAAAGAACTGCCTTGCGGTCAATGTGGATGGTGACGTCGTCATCATTGACATGGGCCTTCAGATGGATAAGTATATCGAATATACCGATGAAGAGAACGTGTTTGACTTCAGCGTCAAGAAGCTGACCTCCATCGGCGCCATCCCTGACATCAAAAACATCAGCGACTGGCAGAACAAGGTTGTTGCGATCATCCCTTCTCACGCCCACCTGGACCATATGGGAGCCATCCCGTTCCTGGCCAGCAGCTTTCCTGGCATCGTCCTCTGCACGCCGTTCACCAAGGCCGTTCTGGAAGCGATTATCCACGACGACAAGCGGCACATCCGGAACCAGATCAAGAGCCTGCTTCCCAATTCCAGCTACAAGCTTTCAGACAAGATCACCGTGGAGTTCGTGTACATGACGCATTCCACGCCGCAGACCGTCACGGTTGTCCTGCACACCAAATATGGGGCGGTGGTGTACACGAATGACTTCAAGCTGGACAGCAAGCCGACGCTGGGCCAGAAGGCCAACATCAAGCGCCTCACGGAGCTCGGCAAGCAGGGTGTCCTGTGCGTCGTCCTCGACTGCCTGTACTGCAAGGAGGCCAAGAAGTGCCCGTCAGAAAACGTCGCGAAGGAAATGCTGCGGGAAGTGCTTCTTGATGTTGATGCCAGCGGAAAAGCAATCATCGTCACGACATTCTCTTCCCACCTGGCACGGCTGAAGTCCATCATCGAGTGCGGCAAGAAGCTGAAGAGGAAAGTCATCTTCCTCGGCCGGTCGCTGTCAAAATATGTCTATGCAGGGGAGCAGGTCGGCATCATCCAATTCTCGCACGGCGTGAAGATCATCAAGTTCAAGGACAAGATGGCAAAAGTGCTGAAGCAGGTTGACCAGAACAGGGATCAGTACCTGATCGTCTGCACCGGCCATCAGGGAGAGCCGAAATCTGTCCTGTCCAAGATCATCTCCAAAGACTTTCCGTTCACCGTCCGGCAGGGCGACCACATCATCTTTTCCTGCACGACCATCCCTGCAGAAGTCAACATCCGAAACAGGGAAGTGATGGAAGAGAAGCTGCGCGCGCTCGGCGCAAGGATCTTCAAAGACATCCATGTCAGCGGCCACGGGGCAAGAGAAGACCACCGCGAGCTCCTGCGCATACTCCAGCCAAGGCATCTCATCCCAGGGCACGGCCATCAGCAGATCGTTGCGCCGATCGCAGAGCTGGTGGCAGAGATGAAGCAAGAGCTGGATGCTGACCTTCACTTCATGAAGAATGGGCAGAGGATACGGATCGGGTGACTTATCTTTTAGCTGCATTTTTCTTCGTTAAGTTTATAAATCTTCGTGCTTTCCAGATATCATGGCAATAGGATTCATCGTCTATTCTACCTATCGCATCATCGAGGGAAAAGCGCACGTCTACCTGTTTGGAAAGCTGGAGAATAGGAAGAGCTTTCTGACGATCATCCCGTACCGGCCGTATTTCTATATTGAAGCATCATGTCTTGACCGCGCGCTAAAGATCGCAAAGGTGGGCCACGAAGAGGCCGCCATGAAAAATAGCGAAGGGGCGCCGCTTGCCAAGATTGTGCTGGACATCCCTGGGGATGTGAAGAAGCTCCGCGACCAGTTTGAAGCCAGCAACATCGCTTGTTATGAGGCTGACATCCGGTTTGTCACGCGGTTCCTGATCGACCACGGCATCCGCGGAGCATTGAGCATCAGCGGCGAGTTCAAGAAAGGAGAGTATGTGGATCGGATCTATGAAAGCCCTATCATTGCTCCTGCGCCGGCTGCGCCCTTGCCGACCTTGGACGTGCTGTCGCTGGATATCGAGACGGATATCGAGGGCGGAAACATCCTGTGCCTGTCGCTGTACGGGAAAAAAGGAAGTTCCAGCCTTATCGTGTCGGACACGAGCGTGGAGGGCGCTGTCGCCTGCAAGGAGGAGAAGGAGATGCTCGAGCGCTTCCGGGACGAGGTCATCCGGTATGATCCTGACATCCTCACGGGCTGGAACGTGGTCGACTTTGACTTTGCTGTCCTGCGCGCCAGGTTCCAGCATTACAAGATCCCCTTCCGGCTGGGAAGGACAGACTGGGACTGCCAGCTGACGATCCAATCTTCCTTTTTTATGACGTCGCGGGCAGAATTTCCAGGACGGCAGGTCCTTGACGGGATCGACCTGCTGAAATCGTCCTTCATCAAGCTGCAGGACTACAAGCTGAACACGGCAGCAAAAAAGTTCTTGGGAAAAGAAAAGCTCATCGCCGGCCCTGGCAGGCATGAAGAGATCCAAGCGCTGTTCAAATCAAACAAGAAGAGGCTGATCGATTATAACCTTCTCGATGCCAAGCTGGCGTATGAGATCCTGGAGGCGTCCAACGTCATCAGCTTGGCCATCCAGCGCTCGCTGCTCACAGGAATGCAGCTGGATAGGGTGAACTCGTCCATCGCATCGCTGGACTTTGTGTACCTTCTCGAGACGCAGAAGCGCGGCATGGCTGTCCGCACCAAGCCGGTTTCAGAGCGTGGAGAGCGCATCAAGGGCGGCTTTGTCCGGGAGTCCAAGCCAGGCATTTACGAGTCCATCGTCGTGCTGGACTTCAAGAGCCTGTACCCGAGCATCATCCGCACCTTCAACATCGACCCTCTCCTGTTCGTGCCATCAGGCGAGGAAAAACAGTATGCGAAAGGCGAGCTCATCGAATCCCCCAACCATGCTTTCTTCAAGAGGACGGAAGGCATTCTTCCTGAGCTGCTGGAAAAATTGTGGGCGGAGCGCGATGAGGCGAAAAAGAACAAGGATCAGCTGGCAAGCCTTGCCATCAAGATATTGATGAACTCCTTTTTCGGCGTTCTCGCGAACCCGATGTGCCGGTTCTACAACCTTGACATGGCCAATGCTATCACGCACTTCGGCCAGTATTTCATCAAGATGACGGCGCAGCGGATTGAAGAGATGGGATATGAAGTGATCTATGGCGACACCGATAGTGTGTTCGTGAACTCAAAAGCCACAAGTGAAGAAGAGGCTGCCGTCATCGGAAAAAAGATCCAGGACAGCATCAACTCATACTATGCGGAAATGGTGGCGAGAGAGTATGGCAGAAAAAACTTCATGGAGCTCCAGTTCGAGAAAGTATACCTGAAATTCCTCATGCCGCGCATCCGAGGGACAGAGCTTGGCGCAAAGAAGAGGTATGCCGGCATCCTGAAAAAGGGCGGAGATCACGTCCTTGACTTTGTCGGCATGGAATTCGTACGGAGCGACTGGACAGAGCTTGCCAAGAAGTTTCAGATGGAATTTCTGGACAAGGTGTTCAAGAAAGAGGATGTCACCGGCTATGTCACCCAGTTCATCAAAGACTTAAAGAAAGGAAAATATGACAGCATGCTCATCTACCGCAAGTCATTGACGAAGGGCGTCAGCGAGTACACCAAGACCACGCCGCCGCACGTCAAGGCAGCACGGATGCTTGACAAGGTCGAGAACAACATGGTGGAGTATTACATGACGGTTGACGGCCCGCAGCCGATCCAAAAGAAGAAAAGCTCGATTGATTATGACCATTACATCGACAAGCAGATCAAGCCTCTTGCCGACTCGATCCTGTGCTTCTACAACAGTTCCTTCGATGACGTGACGAAGGAGCACAAGCAGAAGAATCTGTTTGAGTATTGATGGTTTTCCTTTTGTCAACCCTTATCAAAGTTCTTGGATTTCACTGCGCCAATCTCACAAACTGCTGCAAATTCGCAGCCAATGAGTTGGGCTCCGAGCAGGGCGAGGATGCCCAACCCGTTTTCCACAAAACTTCCCCAAAGGAAGTTTTGGTTCGTTCGATGACGTGACGAAGGAGCACAAGCAGAAGAATCTGTTTGAGTATTAAGAGCTTGTTTGAGTATTGAATACTGGAAAAGGCTCTTACGTCAGCTCGATTTTTGCTAGTTTAGTGTCAATGTTAACGATTATATTCGCTCCAATAGTTGGTTGGGGAGGTGATCTTCCTTCTCTACGCTCATAATACTCAAAAGTAAAAAAATTACGTGGTTCCCTGAGCCAAAGAATGACAGGCCCCCGAACGACGTATGCCGGATAACTCTGTTGAACAGCACTATAACGATCGACAGGAAAGCCTTCTAAAGGATAAGCGTAAAATGGGTCTGGCGCGATCCAACGGGGGGTCCCCCCAACTACAGGTTGGGATATACCCTGATGAGCAGATCTACAAAACTGTAAAATCCACGCGGAACTATTGCCACCACCATACCTCTTTACTATTTCTCGTTCGCTAATCACTGCAAGCTTTGCAGTGAGATCGAAAACTTCTTCCGGTGGGATGGTATCATCCTTGAAGCGCTGGCGAATTTGTTCAAAGTCACGCAAGCCAAACTCGTCAATTAGTTCATCAAGTTTGGAGTGTACGGACGCGAATAGATTATTCATTCTCTGGTACCACCAAGGAAACAGAAAAAAACCGGGGGTGGAATAGTACGTTTCAGAATGAGATATGCCACCAGTGTCAATACGTATAAACTCGTTCAAAAGAATAGCACGAGCCGTTTCTGGAATGGCAAGGCTGACGTCCCAACTTCCAATTCGCTCATATTGAGTGCTTAGTAACGGATCAGCCATAGAACAGGAAAAGTCAGGTTCTTTTTATACTTATGGAACAAGAAGCCCACAAACTTTAAATACGGGTTCTCCAATCCCTGCCTTTGGGGGTTATGTATGAGACTACAGTTGGCAGAAACAAGATACCTGAAGGATAGCATCTCTATCATTTCTGACCTGGTCAATGAGGCGACGTTCAAGATCACCCCGCAGGCCATTGAACTGGTCGCCATGGACCCTGCAAATGTCGCCATGGTCATCTATAAGCTCCTGTCCAGCTGCTTCACCGAGTATGACGTGAAGGAAAAGGTCGAGCTTGCCATCAACCTGAACAATCTCAAGCAGATCCTGCGCCGTGTCAAGCCAGACGACAGCCTCCAGCTTGAGGTCGAAGACAACAAGCTCAAAGTCACGCTCCTCGGCAAGACGCGAAGAACCTTCTCCATCCCCATCCTTGATGTAGAAGAGAAGGAGCAGAAGGTTCCGGACCTGAACTTTGGGGCGACGATCAAGACGAGTTCCACCATCCTCACCGAAGCCATCGAGGACGTTGACATTGTTGGAGAAAGCGTCAGCTTTGCCGCCCATCCCGACAAGCTCATGATCTCTGCAGAAGGAGACTTGAGCAAGGCGCACATTGACATCGAGAAGGGCGACCACACCCAGATCAACATCCACAGCGACAACAGCCTCCGCTCAAAATATTCCATCGAATACCTCAAAAAGATGATTGCCGGCGGAAAGCTGGCTGATGAGGTGATGATCTCTTTCAACAGGGACTACCCGCTCAAGCTTGACTTCAAGGCCATCGACAAGGTCGCCCTGAGCTTCATTCTCGCGCCAAGAGTGGAGAATGATTGAGGGATGGCGGACCGGCTTTGTAGAAAATCTTTCTTCATGTTTAGTCGTCAAACGATAGTTTTCTGCTAAAAAATACAGATTTGGGGCGCCCCTGTGATTTTCCCTGAAAATCTCCTTTTATCTCCCACCTCGCCCGGGCAGGGTGGGAGATAAAAGAGAGTAAACAAAGTTTAGGTACAGCGGCGCCCCAAATCTGAACGACATTTTCTACAGAGCATGGCGGACCTAATTTTAAGTAGTGCCTATCCCGTTATTTCGGTACTCCACCATCATAATATTTATAAAGATAGCCATGCTTAATCTATAAAACAATCTCAATTGAGGTGATCTTATGGCAAGCGCAAGTAAAGGAAGGGTTATAGATACGAACTATCGTTCTTTGAAGGGCGGCAAGCACATTTCAAGAGGGCACATTAAGCCGCTGGATGGCCAGTTGCGAAGTATGCCATTCGAATCGCCGCTCAAGCTCAAATCCCGAGACCTTGTCGAATTCTCTCAAGGAGCCAGCGGCATGGCAGATATCAAGCGGATACTTCCTGCACGAAAATCAGCAGCGAAATATTATAAGTAAGCAGCAGGCTAGCACAATGGTGCAAAAGATCAAGGCAAGAATTATCACTGCGAGAGTGACGCGAAAAAATCCCGATAAGGGGAGGCGTTTGCCAGGAACAGAGGGCAAGCTTCAGCCTCTCAGCTTAGATACTAGCTGGCGAGAGCTCCGGTACAGCACACACCATGACCTTCGTCCGAAAGATATGGTTGAATGTATGGTTGGAGATGATGGAAGCTGCAAAATTCTTCGCATCCTTCCCCGATAAAGGTGATGTCATGCCTAAAGCTCAAAGAATCGGAATCGTGACAGAAGCCCGCGAGCTCAGCAAGGCCGCCGGCAGGAGCAGGGGAAGGACAGTCAGCAAGATGTATGAGCAAGGCGCTTCGTTCCAGTTCCTCCGGTTTGAGTATGAGGATGTTCTCAAGAAAGGCGACATGGTGGAATTTCAGATGCGCAATGGGAAGGCGCAGATTCTTAGAAAGGCAGGGAGGATATGACGATACGAATTCTGTGTAGGTCTTGTAGGTAGTTTTGAAAAACAGGGTAGAGAAAACATTTATATACCATTCTTCCTGATGTGAAGGCATGGAAAAGAAAGAGGGAAAAGAGAATAGCGATACGCATCACGAAGAACACCACCATTCGCTCCGAAAGCTTCGCCGGTTCATCAAGAAGACGATCCGTGTCCTCAAGTATGTGGCGCCGCAGAAGAATCTTGCCATCCTGCTGTTCGTCATCACTGCCTTCCTCTCTCTGGTGTCTCTTGTCAATCCATATCTTGTCAAGATCCTGCTGGATGACGTGCTGCCAAACAAGGATACCACCCTTCTTCTCGGCCTGATGGGCGTTTTCATCTTTATCTTTATCATCCAGTCACTGATTGAGATTTATCACTCGTATAAAACAACTATGTTTGTCGAAAACGTCATTCTCGGCGTCAAGACCCAGCTGTTTGAGCACCTGGAAAATCTTGATATGAGCTTCTACCACGCCAAGAAAGTAGGGGATATCCTGTACCGCCTTGATAATGACGTGTACAGCATTGACGACTTCACCAACATCATCGTCAATGAGATCGTGCTGAACCTTCTGACGGGCGTGTTCATCCTGATCATCTGCCTCCAGCTGAGCTGGAAAGTGACGGTCATCTCCTTATTTTTCTTCCCGTTCTATGTGATCTCCCAAAAGTATTTCGGCGACATCATCCGGAAGAAGAAGGAAGTCTTCCTCAAGAAAATGTCGGACCTGCTCAGTTTCCTGCAGGAGACCATCAGCTCTGTCCAGGTCATCAATTCCTTCCTGCTGGAAAAAAGCAAGCTGGAAGAGTACAGGGCAAAAACCAAGCGCATGATCAGGATGGATATCAAGCTGGACCTGATCGAGAGCTTTTCCGGCGCCATCGTCGGCCTGATCACGTTCATCCCCCTCCTGGCCATCTTATGGTACGGGAGCTACATCGTTATTTCCGGAGCCCTGACCATCGGATCGCTGATCGCCATCTACACCTATATCGGCAAGCTGTTCGGGCCTGTTTCCTCGCTGGGAAGCATCAATGTCGCCATCCAGTCTTCCCTCGTCTCTGTCAATCGGGTCTTTGAGTTCATGGACATCAAGACCAAGATTGTGGAAAAGCCGAACGCAAAAGAGCTGAAGGAAGTGAAAGGGACTATCGAGTTCCGGAATGTCTGCTTCCGATACAATAAAGACGAGCCCATCCTGGAAAATATAAGCTTCACCGCCAAGCCAGGGATGGTCGTTGGTATTGCCGGCCCATCAGGAGGCGGCAAGACAACCTTGGGAAATCTCATCTTCCGGTTCTTTGACGCCACCAGCGGCTCTATCCTGGTTGATGGCATTGACGTGCGGGACCTCAAGCTGGCATCCCTCCGAAAAAATATAGGCTATGTGAGCCAGGAAGCAGTCCTGTTCAACACGACTATCCGAGAAAATATCCGGATGGGGGATTTGAAGGCAACCGACAACGAGGTCATGCGGGCTGCAAGGCTCGCGAACATCCATGACTTTGTCATGAAGCAGCCGAAAAAGTATGACACGATCGTCGGCGAGCGCGGCGTGCTCCTGTCCGGCGGGGAGAAGCAGCGCATCAGCATCGCCCGCGTCATCCTCAAGGATCCGAAGATCCTCATCCTGGACGAGGCGACGTCGTCGCTGGACGCGGAGTCAGAAAAGAAGATCCAGGCGGCGTTTAGGGAAGTTGTCAAGAACAGGACAACAGTCGTCATCGCACACCGCTTGTCAACGATCAAGGATGCGGACCTGATCCTCGTCCTGAAAGACCACCTGCTGGTGGAGACCGGAAGCTTTGAGCAGCTCATGAAGAAGCGCGGCGTGTTCCAGGAGTATTACAAGATGATGTACAGCGCGCCGAAAGCGCGGCAATAAAATGATGCAAAGGGAAAATAGATAGAAGGTATTTGTTTAGCTGAGTGAAGCGCTACCGTCAAAGGGTCGAGTCTCTTCCATACCATTGTCGGGACTGACAAGGGGGACGCCCCATCCGGGGAATGTC
>JACPCA010000055.1 GCA_016180035.1 Candidatus Woesearchaeota archaeon | reverse complement strand
ACAAAGATAGGCTGTTTCGATGGTTGGATCTGCGCCAAGGAAGAGGACATCCAGGATGCCATCGCTTTCCATCGCGCGATGGAGGCGCGGGCTGGCATCAACAGCATCCAGGAAGGCATTGCTGCTGCAGGAGGCTTGAAGGTTGCCTATCAATGGTTCTATGGCTTGTTTGGGGATGAGCCGAACAAGGAGTGGGGCCGTGTCTCTGATGAGGATGTCAGCCAATGGCTCACGGAAACATTCAGCACTGATGTTGCCGACTTCGCCTCCACCAACTGGGAAGACTCGATCTGCAGCGCCACGCCGGACTTTTCCGCGCCAATATCGTACGTTTTCCTGCAGGGCAACAGCGTCGGCGCCTCTATCCCGGGGACGACAACAAAAACAACATATCTTCGGGAAAATCCCAGTACTGGAGCACGGGAGTTTGTGGACGACACGCTCTATCTTGTCACAGGGTCAGTATCCCCTTACGGCGCGACGAAGAATTCCATCGAGTACGCAGATGACCCGGACAACTGTGAGGATATCTTGGAATTCAGCATCGTTGTCTATCGAGCCAGTACAGCGCTGATTTCGTTGACGGCGGCGATGCAGCAGATCTTGGATGCAGTGAGTCGTATGATTATCCTGTCGGACAAGAAATTGCAGAGCTTGTAACCCTTGGCCAGATTCCTGACCTGAGCTGTGCCGGCTATACCGGAGATGACGCAAGCAATCTTGGGCTGGAACAGCATAGGGGTGGGACGACTCCGGAAAATCGCCCGGCATCTCTGACACCGCAAAGGATAGGATGATGAACCGATGGCAACAACCCCCTCCCTAAAGCAGCATCTACTATCATCCTACACGGCAAGCTTTCGAGGCCTTGCCTCAAAAAAAGCGCTCTGTATCGCCGCTGCTGACGCAGCGTTTTACATTGCTGCCGTGCTGGTTGCCATGCTTCTGAACCTCGCAGCGTCTCCTCTCAAAGGGTCGCTTTCTGCGCTAGCTGTTCCTGGCGCGCTGTCTGCTGGTGCTGGGACTGCCGTGCTGCTGCTCTGGAAACTGCTCTTCCTGTTTATAGTGCTTGTCCTTTTTATTCTTGCAGCATGGGGGGCATCCCGCGCAGTGATATGGGCGCTGCTGCTGGGCAAGCCCGTGTCATGGAGGCTTGTCCGTTCCTTTGCCGGCATCTTCCTGGTGTGGTTTATTATCTGGGGCATCCCGTTCTATCTTTCTTTCCGGTACCTGAACGGGCTTGTCGGGCTCGGTATTGCTCCTCCAGCATGGTTTTCCATCCTCCAGTACGCTCTGATCGTCCTGCTGTTCTATTTCACTTATCCAGTCTGCGCTGAAGCGGCGTCCTCCGGGAAAGTGTTTTCCTCGATCAAGAACGGCGTCATGGGGGGAATCACCCGGGTTCCTCAGCGTGTTGTTCCATTCCTTATCATGACAGTGACGGTGTTCATATTGAGCCAGATCGGCAGAGTAGGCGAGTGGCTTCCAAAAATATCAAATACTATTCTTGGCGTTGTTCTCTTTTTTGGGCTGTTCACCTGGGCAAAATTGTACTACGTCAGCGCTATTCACGCGCTTGACCAACCTCATCACCCGCATCACTCATCGCATAAATCACATCATCCTTCATGAACTTATCCATTTCATGAATCACCGTTGCCATCATTTCATAAATCACCATTAATGAATCACTAGTAGCATCACTCGCCGCATCCCACTTCATGACATCCAAACGGGGACAGATAACCATCTTCATCCTAATTGGAATCCTGATTCTTGTAGCGGCAGCTGCCTACCTGTATTATCAGAGGGCATCGGTCGGCCTTCCGGAGGTGGAGAAGATTCCTGCAGCGTTCCTTCCTGTCCGCGAGTATGTAGAGGGCTGCATCCGCTCGACAGCAGAGCAGGGCGCTGACATCATGGGCCTGCAGGGCGGCTATATCGCGGTTCCGCCCCACATCAGCGCAAACCCGTACAGCTATCTTCCGCTCACGCAGGACAGGGGGCTTAAGGTTCCCTACTGGTATTATGAGGGCGTGAGCAGGATCCCGTCGCTGGAGAACATGGGCACGGACCTTGCCGCGTATGTTGATGAAAATGTCCAGTACTGCCTCGGCGGGCTGGAGCCATTGAAGGAACTGTTTGACATCGAGGTGCAGTCAGCGCCGTCATCAGCCGCTGTCATCGCCAGCGACGCGGTGGCAGTCGTGACGAAGATGCCCATCAAGGCGCGCGTGAAGGGCAGCGGCGAGGAGACAACCATCTTGTCCTACTCGTCCAGCCTTCCGGTCAGCCTCAAGCGCATGCACGATCTTGGCGTGGAGGTCATGACACGGGAGAATCAGGAGATGTACATGGAAAAGCTCACGGTCAACCTGATGGCGATCGGGCCTGACATTCCTTTCACCGGCATGGAGCTGCAGTGCAGCAAGCTGAAATGGAGCAAGCAGCAGGTCCAGGACGACATCAAGAACCTGCTCTTCTACAACGTGCCGCGCGTCACGCTGGAAAAGACCAAGCACCCGCCGATTCCTGCGGATGATGATCTCGGCAGGCACATGTTCAGCTGGCAGGCGACGAGTTCGGACTTCCGCGACATCACGGCTGGCGTGGTGTTCAGCAAGGACTGGCCGTTCCAGATGGTGGTGCGGCCGTCGTCCGGCAATGTCATGTCCGCCAGTTTCGGGCAGGGAGCAGAAAAATACCTGCAATACCTGTGCATTAATACTTATCATTTCACCTATGACCTTATCTATCCTGTCCAGATCGTCCTCGAGGATCCTGACGCGTTCAACGGACGAGGGTATTTGTTCACGTTCGCCTTCCCGGTCCTGGTCAATCACAACAAGGGAGACCGGACGAATTTTCCTATCGCAACCTTTGAGAGCCCGGAGCAGGATCTGGAGGCATGCAGCGACCGCGACGCCGCGCCGTTCACGATCCGCGCAACAAATCCCGACGGCGAGTACGTGAAGGATGCCAATGTCACGTTCAACTGCGCTAACATGATCTACTGCCATCTTGGAACAACAGAATTCACCGGCGGCATCTACAGCCTGATGACCCAGCTGCCGAGCTTCTGCGATCCCGGCATGCTCCGGCTCGACCATCCTGATTATCTCTCGGCTACCGTCGCCATCGATCGGGACCGGCGGGCTGCTGACGTTGATCTGACGCCGCTGAAAAAGCTGTCCTTCAGCGTGCAGAAAAAGCAGATCCGCGTGAACGCTCTCGATGTGCGCACATACCCGCTGGACGAGGGCGAGTATGCCGTGCTGTTCATCACGTCGAAAGACATCCCGGAATTCGAGGCTGTCCGCCGGTATCCTCTGGATCCGGAGAGCGCTGCAGAGCTTGACGAGAAAGCCCGCCGCGAAATGACTAAACTCCAGCTTGTCGTGAAAGAGGGCGTCACGTACGACATTGACCTTGTCTTGTTCAACAAGGACGACGAGCTCATCGGCGGCTATCGCGGCAATTGGATGCCAAGTGCCGCAAACTTTATAGGCAGGAGCAAGGTGGTCTTTACCGCGATGGAGCAGCTTCCCCATCCGTCCGATGCCATCCAGGACCAGTACAAGACGTTCACCAATATTCAGAATCCAGAATTTACCCGGCACATCCAGCCCTTGTTTGAGGATTGACCTGAGGATTGACTATGCCACGAATAAGAAAGAGAGCATTGAGAAAGATGGCATTGAAGATGGCAGCGCTCTTGTGCATCCATCTTATCCTGATGACGACGGTAGCGAGCGCTCTCACGATCACGTTTAATCCAGGCACTGATGTTGCCGTTGACGGCACGTCGGTTGACGTGCAGTGGACGACGGATGATGATGCCGAGGGAGAAGTCCGCTATGCGTCCAGCTTGACGCAGTTCAATCTCGAGCCGCAGCGGGAGCCATCCGACGTCACTCCAGTTCCTCCGCCGGGAACAGGGTTCCAGCACCGGGCAAGCCTGTCCAGCCTTCTCCCAACCGCAACGTACTACTTTGATCTTCTTTCCAGGACGCCAAGCGGAACAGGAGCAAGCTCTTCTGATGCCGGCGGCGTGCCATTCACCTTTGTGACTGGAGAAGCTTCTGCTGGCAGCGATGCTGGCGGCACGGGGGGTACTGGTGGAGGAACTGGCAGCAGTGATGGTACCGGTGGCGGTGCGGGTGGCGGATCAACCGAGCCTCCGCGCGGCGATGCTGCCGACGCTGCTGCGGCTGTGATTGATTACAGCGACAATGTTCCAGACTATCACAACAGCAATGTCCTTACGATCCATGGCACGGCAGAGCCGGGCTCGATCCTGAGCGTGTATGTGAATTCTCCTGCAGATGAAGTTGGAGGGCTGCGCTATGCAGCCATCACGACAGCAGGGGACGATGGCCTGTTTCAGTTCATGCCCGTCACGCTCGGCCTTCCGGACAACACCGTCGTCATCCACGAGCGCCGCAGCGGCTCAGAGGCGCCGGAAAACATTTTTATCCACGAGCACACGGTCCATGTTGACACGACCGTGCCGGAGGCTTCGTTCGATCTTCCCTTCCGCACTCAAGCCGCAGCATTCCAGCTTACTGGAACAGTCAGCGAGGATGTGGAAATCATCATCAATGTCGGCGGCACTATCCGTTCGGTCAATCAGACGGCTGGCACGTTCAACATCAGCATCATGCTCCAGCCGGACACGGCAAACGATGTCGAGCTCACCTTCCGCGACAAGGCAGGGAACCAGTACCGCCATACTCAGCAGGTCTATGCTGCGGTCTCTGCCCCGGTAATCCTCACGAGCAACATCGGCGACCTGAATCCGAGCTATGTGCAGGAAGTGACGATACGGGGGACAGCAACGCCGGGCGCCACGGTCATTGTTTCTGTCAATGGCAAGACCAAAGGCATGGTGCAGTGGAGCACGTCCTTTATCGAGATGGTCGAGGCTGGTGCTGGCGTCATTGTCGAGGCTGCGAACGAGGATGCAGGCGCCGCTGATGAAGACGTGCCTTCTTTTGCTGCCATTGTCGGACCTGACGGCTCCTTTGAAATTGACGTGCTGCTCACGAAAGACCTTCGCACCAGCGACACCGGCAATGTTGTCGGGCCTGGCCCGCAGCCGTTTCAGGACATCTCTGTGCTCCGCAGCCAGGCGAACATGGCAGCTCCCCAGACTGGCGCCACCTTCATCGAGCAGGGCGCTGTTGACTCGTACGATAACACGCTGGAATTGATCGTCATGGACGAGTTTGGCAGGAGCTCCAAGAGCGGCCCGTTCCCGGTGACGTTTGCGACGTGCGGCTACAACGCGGACTGGCGCATCACGACGACAGCTCCATCTCCTGCTTCCATCCTTCCCGAACACCTGCGGCGGGGGATCGCGCTGACCGCCTTCGACGTCAAGCTTGAATGGCAGGGACCGTCGGATTACGGCACGGTCATTCAGCCGCCGCGCATTGATATGCCTCAGATCAGTCTTGACCAGTTGAAGCAGTACACGCTTGATCCCCAGAAGCTGATGCGCGGCAGGCCGCTGGCAGCGTACCGCAGCGACTGGCAGGCAGGCCATGTTGTCGTGCCGTTCAACCAGATCGAGTGGACGCCCCGCGAACTGGAAGCTCTTGCTTCTGGTGAAGAGGCTATTGACGTGGCCAAGCGCCAGCTGATCAAGATCCCCTTAATGGTTGATGTAACTTATGAGTTTCAGCAGCCAGGGTTCGGCCAGGTTCCGGCCAAGATCCAGAAAACCCAGCGCCAGTGCTGGGACTTATCCGTTGCCATCGAGCCTGAAATCCCTGCGGATGTTGTTCCAGAAAAGCTTCTGGACGCTTCCATCAAGGGCACGGACGCCATCATCAAAGGCATTGACCAGGTCCGAGAGCCGCTGAAGACCGTGACGATCGTCACGGCCATCGGCTGCCTTGCTGGCTTTGTAGGGTACATTATCAAAGTTGTTTCCGAAAAAGTCACGTGCATCTCCGAAGGGTTTGATGATAGTGATCCTAAGACTATCGGTCCTGATTGCCGGGATGCGCACAAGAGCACGCGTGACTTCAAGAAGTGGATGAGCCTTGCCTGCGACAGGATCTTCTGCCCTGCCCCGCCCATGCTGGACAAGTATGCCGAGACAGCACAGAAGAGCGACCCGTTCACGGCGTGTAACAAGGAGAATACTGATTCGGAGAACCTTAGAACAGGTACTACCGATAGTAATCTTTGCATCGAGGAGTACGACACCGAGTGGGGCTTTGCCTGCCTTGCCGTGAACGAAATCAAGCGCTCCCAATGCCTGCTCGGCAACAAGGAACAGTGCGGGGGGGTCGCTTCGCAGGCATTCTATGCCATGGCGAGCATTTGCGAGTCGCAGGGGGAAGTGAGCAAGGCAGACTACTTTTTCAGGCCAGTGCCGCCAAGAAACCCAAAGAATGGCACTCCACCTCTTGGTCCCAACGAGTGCATCTACGTTGTGGCTAGCACTACCTTTTATAGGGGAACACTAAAAGAGAGCATTACCGAAAGAACAGATGCTACTGGAAATATCGTGAAAGATAAAACGCGGCAGTGTGATAGCACAGGTAGCTCATTAAATGACAAAGAAAAAGAAGATCTCGGCATCACTGCACGAGTAAACAAAGACTACGTCATCGACCCCACTGGCGGAATCATCACCTCCATGGCCTGCGTCTGCCTTCCTGCCGTGAACGGGTATCTTACGTTGTGGAGGAACGTGCTGTCCGAAGCCAACCAGTGCTTCCAGAACATTAAGACCGGCGTGTCGGACTCTGGAATCTGCCGCGAGTTCATCGCCGTGCGGCTGTGCGATCTCATCTTTGACGCGATCCGGTGCTTCTTCAACAAGTACGGCGGAGGCTCTGGCGGTGTCGGGGGAGATATCGGCATCGGCGGCTTTGTGAAGGCAGTGGCGTCGGCAGGCAAGGACATCCAGAACAGCATCGTCGGCAGGTACGGCAGGACAACCTTGTATCAAAGCCTGTTCAACGAGCGCAAGCTCGTCCACGCCGCCTGCCTGTGGGCCTTTACAGGAGACTTCGACTTTGACGTCGAAGGTTTGCTGACAGGCGGTGCAGCTATTCCGCTGGAGAGCACCGTCGGCATTGCCCACCCGACGCGGCGCTTTGTCATGAGCAATCCCCAGAACAAGGGCTACGTCACCTGGACGTACCATGTCCCGACGATGATCTTTGCCGGCGCGCAGGCGACGTACAGCCTGGAGCTGGTCTGCTCGGACGGCGACTTCTGCAGCGAGGAAGACGGGTTTGCCGGCGGCGTGTGCGACTGCTCCGGCAAGGGAGAAAAGACGTTCCCGATCACGCGCGCGGTAGGAACCGGCACGCTGAACGCGCTGGACGTTGTCGGCATCACGAACCAAGGCGATGTTTATGTGCAGCTCGAGCACCCGTATCGGTACGACAAGGCGCGCCTGCGCTTGAGGTATCGCGACAACGAGGGCAGGCCGCAGGAGCGCATGGAGGAGGTATATATCAGAATTACCGGTCCAGACCCGCCGATCGAGTGCAGCTTCAGCCTGCTGGGCGGCTCGTTCCAGTGCAGCTTTGACGCCGGAGACCGTGGATATGCCGCGTTCCTCCAGAAGCCGGTCCCTCTCAAGAACGTCTTTGGCCTGAACGAGCCCATCAGGCTCGACATCAACGTCGAGAAATGGAGCCCAGGCAATGACAGGACGGTCCCTCTTGAAGAGCGCAACACAGAAATTCCGTTCTATCTCACCTGGTCGCTCCGTGACCAGGCCGGCAACCTTGTCGCCGAGCCCGGAAAGCCAAAGATCAATTCTCTCAAGCTGAACACCGACGGCTCGTACAACTTTCAGGACCTGCCAGGCATCAGCGTGAGCAAGGGGATGCTGGTGGGGTCGAGAAATACTGGTGTGGAGATAAAGCCATTAAGCTCTGGAGCAGGAGCAGCTTCCTCCCTTGTTGTCCGATCAACGGATCCAACCAGTGCAGGAAGTACAGCTGCCACGTTCGGCCTTGTCATCGCATCGCAAAACAACGAGGTTTGTTATAGAGTGTACCAAGCTTCTGGAACTTCCCTAACTGGATATTCGCTTGGTACCGAAAAACCAGCACTGCCCGGAATGAACACTTCTTGTGGCTTTAACTCTTCTTACTATAAGCTGACTGGTGATAGCATTACTGATTCCGGTGTCACGGTCTATCTTACCACTGCCGGCATGACATCAGCAGATGCTACCATAAGATATTATGCTGGTATTGTTACCTACACCCCCCTTCCACCAAATCCGAGCGAGGAGAATCTCTGCCAGGACCTTCAAGGCCAATCTTATATCTCCTGGTATGTGGATGTGTCGCTGGTGTACTGCGAGCTGCCGCAAGACACTAGGCAGGCACAGTCTCCGGGAGCGCCGCCGGGCGCAGCGCCAGTCTTTGATGCAACAGCCTATGCCGGCTGCATGCCCAGCAAGCAGGTCGTGAATTACGGAGGCCAGGCGCAGGCCTACACGGGATCAACTGCAGTGGAAGTGAAGATCCAGTGCCGAGAGCCGAAAGAGGTATCTGCTTGTAGGTTTAACACCCTGCTGACAGAAGAGTGTACTTGCGAAGCTACCAACTGTGGCGTGACTAGGGCAGTGATGAATTATTGTTATCAAGATACAACCACCAGTCCAATCTCGTGCACCACCTTCGAGCCGTGCAAGCGTGATGGTTCCACTCTTGATCCGGCAAACAGCCTTGACATCTGCGACTGTAATGGTGATGGGATAATGAAATGTAGTGCAGGAAGAACCTGTGTTGAGAATCCGGCAAGAAGCGGAACATACCAGTGCACCTAACCCCATGAACATCCGCAAAACGATCTTTTACCAGGCCATTCTGGAGTCCTACCGGAAGTTTCGGGCAGGTGGTGGATGGCTGGAAGCAGGTGTTGTTCTGGTAGATTTTGTTTTTCTCTATAGTAATCAAGAAAGTGATAGTTGCTTATATGTTTTTCTATAATTATATATTTGCATATAACTATTTATTTTTATATACATATACAAAAATAAATAACTATTTATATAAGGATATGTTTCTCCATGGGGATGGCAATTAAAGAAGAGTCCTCTCCTGAAGATTTGAAGAGTGTTTGGTCTAAATATGGTCTTAGAGAAAGCCCGTTTATTACAACCCCAACCCGCTTAGTTGGGATACTGCCTATTGATAAGGTTTTTTCTGGCAGGATACATGAGAAAAAAAAGCTTATTACAATATTAAGCTCCTCGAACAATACAAGAACTGTAGTTTTAGGTGATTTTGGAGTAGGAAAAACAACATTTGTAAACTATGTCAAATGGGTTTTATGCTTAAAGAACAAATCAAAAAATGAATTTGTGACAAACCCAGTTGAAATAAAAATTCAGCCAGAATGGGATGCCAATAGATTTCTCTTATCAACATTATCGGCAGTTTATAATGCTTCTATAATTTTTAAATGGGAAGATGATGGGGTAAAGTTAAAATCATTAAATAAAATAAAAGAATATGTGGGCATTGGCACTCAAAGAGCATATCAAGGAACAGTCGGAATGATAGGCGGTGGAATTTCTGAATCAAAAAGTATGCCTCCTTCTATCAGCCCAGAAGTATATGAAAGCTTATTGGCCAGCTTATGCTTAGACCTGAGGGAAGAAGGGAAGCAATTAATTTTATCATACGACAATATGGAGAATATAGACATCAATAAATTAGCTGATTTTTTTAGATCAATCAAGGATTATCTTCAAATAGAGGGATTGCACTCCATATTTATCGGGCCGCCTCATTGTTTATCAGCTTTAGAAAAACATCAGCAAGTTCATAGTGTTTTTACACAACCAATATTCCTGGATTCTTTAAATGAAGAAAATGTTTTAGAAATATTAAAAAAAAGGTGTGAAGAATTAAAATTTATATCTGGAAACTATATTCCCCCATATGAAGAAAATACAGTCAGAGATGTTTACAAAAGATTAAACAATATCAGGTTTACATTTAAGGTATTAGAAGATACCGCCTTATTCACTGAAAAGGAAGCGCCCTGTAAGATAACAATAAACGAGATTCAATCAGTCCAAGAAAAGGAAAAACAAGAAATTCTTTCAAAATTAAGTGTTCCCGAAACAAAGATAGTAATCGCTTTAATGGATTCTAAGAATACTATCCTTATTGGTAAACTTGCAAAATTAACCAATATCGGGAACACAAATTTAACAAGACCATTGAAAGACCTTCAAGAAAAAGGATTAATCACCGTCAAAGCATCAGAAGAAGACAGAAGGAAAAAATATGTAATGTTATCTCAAAATAGTTACTTGAGGTTCTTTTTTGCTTCAGAAAAAATTGAAAAACAACCTAAGACTGCCACATAACCCCATGAACCCTCACAAAACCATCTTTTATCAGGCGCTTCTGGAGTCGTACCGGAAGTTTTGGACCACTTGAAGCAGAAGATTTATATACTTCCGTTCACCTAACTTAACAATTCATTAATATTGGAGAACATGAGAAAAGGGCTGAGCGAAAAGGAGATGTCATTCATCTCTCGTCTGGAACTAAAAGGGAAATACTTCTTCACTAGAGATGATATTAAACAATTCTTTACCGGCAGCAATGAGATGAATGTGTACCTTCATCATCTCAAGAAGAAAGAGAGGATCATCAAGCTTAACAAAACGAAGTACTTTCTTATCCCCGTGAAAGCTGTTGGCGGGAAGTGGTCAGAGCACCCGTACATCCTGATAGACGAGATCATGAACGGCAGAGAGTACTGCATTGTCGGCAAGGCAGCAGCGCATTACTGGAAATGGATTGACCAGATTCCGGTAGAATATGAAGTCATTACGCCCAAAAAGCACGGGATGGTGGAAATCTTCCACACTCGCCTGCACTTCCGGCGGCGCAGAAAAATACCGCAGGGAGTGGTAAAGTCCATTTCCGGGCATCAGTTCCTTATAGCTTCTAAACAAGAGAGTAGACAATGGCGATAATCTCTCAGGACGAATTGCGTGTTCTTGCAGGCGAGAAAGGTTTTGGTTTAGCAATTTTAGAAAAAGATTATCTTGTGACACACCTGTTGTTTTTTCTTAAAGATGTAGAAGGGATTTACTTTAAAGGCGGCACGGCGCTAAACAAGATTTTTTTGAATCATGCCCGCCTATCGGAAGATCTGGATTTTACGGCAACGGCAGATATAAAAACGGTTGAGCAAAAAATAAGAGGGATATTGAAAGGAACCATCTTTGAGAAGATCACTCACGATAAGCGGGTGGACAGATTCATCCGCTTGATTGTGCATTATCGCCTGTACCATGATGAAGGAACTATCTTCATTGACCTTAATGAGCGGGGAAAGCTTCTTCTTCCACCAGAGAGCTATGAGGTGAAGCATTTCTATCCGGGATACATTCCGCGATTTTTCGTAAAAACATTGAATGTTCGTGAACTTATAGCAGAAAAGATGTCTGCTGCCATCGGAAGAAACAGGCCAAGAGATCACTTTGACCTGTACCAGATCATTGAAAAGGGATTTACCATAGATTTAGGCATGGCCAGGAAGAAATGCGAACTCTCCGGCAGGGAGTTTGATATTACCAAAATGTTCAATAAAGCGCAAAAGCTCAAGAAACAATGGGATGAAGATCTTGGGCAATTCCTGCAGGAGAAAATCTCTTTTGTTGAAGTTATGACTGCCTTAGCCCGGCATTTTCACCTGAAACACGAAAAAAATTTAAAGAAGCGTGAAGTAGTTCAGTAATCAGTGTTTTAATTGTCAGAGAATCCGCTGCCAAGCATGCCATGGTACAACACACCTTATTGCACTTAACCCCATGAACCCTCACAAAACCATCTTTTATCAGGCGCTTCTGGAGTCGTACCGGAAGTTTTGGACTGACAAGCTGCATATAGCAGTCACCCTGCTGCTTGATTTCGTTTTCTTTGTGCTGCTTGCCATCTTGTTCACGTTCTTTTACGAGCGTATGCTGCCGCACATCGTCAGCATCTACCAGCTGGTGGGAAATGCCCCTTCCGGCGTGTCCGATGAGGCTGCCGTGAGGAGCTTTGTCGAGTCGTTCGACAGCGCCAGGTTCTGGGAAGAGTACCGCGTGTTCCTTCGCCTTGGCATCCAGTTCCTCGCAGCGGCATTGGGATTATGGATCGTGTTTCACGCGATGGCGTGGAAGAGGGCGCACGAGCTGATGACGCGGAAGATGGAGTACGGGCACGTCATCAAGAAGTTCGCGCTCATCACCGCAGCGTGGGCTGTTGCGGTCGGCGTGTTCTTCTACGCTTCCTTAAAAGTTTCTCTCAGCACCGTCATCTGGCTGTCCCTCATCAGCCCCGGTGTTTTCAAGGCGGTGTTCCTGCTTGTTTCATTGATTTTCCTTTACATCCTGCTGGTGTCCTACGCTGTGCTGGATGAGTACAAGATCGAGCACGTCATGCGGGCGTCATTTCATGTCGGGGTCCGGAAGGCCCACATTCTCGTGCCGGGCTTCGTGCTGATCCTTGCCAAGTTCTGGCTCATCCACTTCTTTGTCGTGAGGTTCGTCGGGTATTCTGTGACAGCAACAGCCATCGGCGGCCTGGTAGTCATCCTTCTCGTGCTTGCCTGGGCGCGGCTCTTCATGACATCGCTGTCCCACCGGCTTGTCATGGACCTCAAGAAGGCAGATGCGAAGCTGGAGAGGAAGTTGAGAAAGAATTGATTGGAAAAAGTGTTATAAAGAAAACGGCTGGAAACTGGTATTCTCTAATGCCGTTCACTTCGTATAGTGCTTGTTTCATGCTGTATTTCTACCGATGTTTTTTTTACATGCTTTAACATCCCGCGGATGGCTTCAACAGGGTCGCCAATTGACTGTATTTCTGCAGAAAACTCATTAGTATTTTCAGCCTGTTGGTTAAATGCTTCTTTCCCCATAAGGATATGCGGCATAAGTATCTTATAAATATTCTGGTATTACTGGCTTTGTAGAAAATGTCACAGCATATGTTGGGCGCCACCGTGACTTTCTTAAACGCTCTTTTTTCTTTTCCACCCTACTCAGGTGAGGTGGAAAAGAAAAAACGGATTAGATACGGTGGCGCTTCACTCAGCTAAACAAATACACATTTTCTACAAAGCTTGCTTTTACGCTTGTTCATTCTTTATCCAGCAAAATAGGGAGAAAGAAACTTAATGCGCCTTATGCCCGCCTTTCTTTTCTGTTCCATACACGTTTGCTGTTTCGGTAACTTTTTTGACATGGTGTTTGATAAGTTCGCTGTAATCTGGGGCAAGTTCAGCTGCCTTTTTATTCTGGTGTGATTTTGGCATCAGATGCCCATATTTGCCCTGAAGGGCTTCAGCTACCTTGACATGATCTTCAAAATTGGTCGGGTCAATCCGGTGGATTTGGGCATTGGTGTAATGAGTTTGGCTTTGGCTCATAAAGTAGCCTGCAATATTGTCCAGCACTTCTTGTAAGTCTCCATCCTTGGCTGCCTTGAATGCCCCAGTCATTCCTCCCTCTTCTCGGTATGCACGATCAATGGCTTCAACAGCAATCCCAAGCGCACGGTCATCATCCAGGCCTGCCTTAAAAACTTCTTTGTGGTGGTGCTTGACGTAATCCCGGATCTGTTTGGTGAACCCTGCATAATCAGAAACACTATCGTCTTTTACGCTGTATCCCCGGCGCGCCTTCCTGTGTGGCTTCAGAACATTTTTCTTAATTTTACTCGGCTGGAGGTTTTCAATAATGTCATCTACAATCCCTTCAATCCCCCCTCCGTTCCCATGGCCGCCTGACATAGCATATCTAAAAAGAGGGTTTTCTTATAAAGTTTGCTGTTTTGGTGAGCGTGGTGATTCAAGATAAGGTATGAATGAGGTATGTTGGAGCAATGGCGCCGCTGCCACTAGTGGGGTACCCTGTTCTTTTTTCTTGCTCCCCCTGTGCGGAGCAAGAAAAAAGAACGTAAAACTGGAATGAATAAGCAGCGGCGCGCGTGTCTCATTACAGTCCATGGCCTGTTCCGGCATACCCAAATCACAACAGGATACACATGTATACACACATGTGTGTATTGAAACTGAAACAGCACACGATTCCCCTGACCGTTTTGTCTCACTTCTGTATCATCTACCTCACAGATATTTATAAATGACGCTCTCCTGCACTGTCCTTATTGATGGATTCGCCAGTATAGGCGCCAGTATAGATAGTCTAGATTTGTAGCAATCTAACAAATACCAACCCTCATGGCAAAGAAAGACAAGAACTATCCGGTAAAGAACTATCCGGTAAAAGACTCGGTGAAAGCAGAACAGCCAGAGCCTGCCGGCAGGGCGTATCAGCCGTATGACAAGAAAGGCGCTGCTGCCACGCCAACAAGCCTGAAAGAGATGGAACAGCGGCTCCCCAAGGAAGTCAAGGAGAAGCTGGACAAGCTCAAGGTCAAGCTCGACAAGTTCCAAAGCGAGGTTCTCAAGAAATTTGACAAGTACGTCATCGGCATCTCTATCCTTCCCCCGCCCCAGCCCAAGGGCCTTTCTGCCGGCGGGAGCGGCACGGCAGGATCTGCTGCAGGGCCTTCTTCCGCAGCGAGCGGTTCAGGCGGCGCAGGCGGTGACGAGAAGGACATCATCGACCTCGTTGTTCTCGTTGACGATTCGGACAGCCAGCGCATGTCCAAGCTGGAATTGAAGGACAAGCTCGCCGTCATTATCTCCAAGATTGCGGAAGACATCGACAAGAACATGAAGGCCCAGACCGTTATCCTTTCGGAGCTGTGGCAGTCCTGCTACGATGCCATGATCCTCAAGAAGTTCGAGAAGTACATCGTCAGCTACGTCCTTGCCGGCAGCCTCGTCCAGGGCAAGGCGACGAAGGATTCCGACATCGACGTGTACGTCGTCATCGATGATACGGATGTCAAGAAGATGACGCGGGCCGAGCTGAAAGACAAGCTTCGCGCCATCATCATCGGCATGGGCATTGACGCTGGCGAGATCACCGGCGTCCGGAACAAGATCAACATCCAGGTGTACATCCTCACGGACTTCTGGGACTCCATCAAGGAAGCCAATCCTGTTATCTACACCTTCCTGCGCGACGGCGTGCCGTTCTACGACAGGGGCATCTTCATGCCATGGAAGCAGCTGCTCCGCATGGGCAAGATCCGCCCGTCCATGGAAGCCATCGACATGTATATGTCCTCCGGCGAGCAGGTCATCCAGCGCGTCAAGTTCAAGCTGCGGGAGATCGGCATGGAAGAGACATTCTACGCCATCCTCACACCATCCCAGGCTGCCCTGATGATGTACGGCGTCCCGCCGCCGACACCGAAAGAAACGCCGGACCTGATGAACGACATCTTCGTCAAGAAAGAAAAGATTCTCGAGGAAAAATATATCGATATCCTCCGCAGAAACATCCAGGTCAGAAAAGACCTTGAGCACGGCACCAAGAAGGAGATGACTGGCAAGGAGATTGATGAGCTCTTAGATGATGCCGAACAGTTCCTCAAGCGCATCAAGCGCCTCTTCACGCAGATCGAGCGGATGAAAGAGGAAGAGGGCGTCCGGCAGGTGTATGATAACATCATCTCGGTCATCCGCGACATCCTTCGCACCGAAGGCATCGAGCGTGTCAAGAACGAGGACGTCATCAAGCTGTTCGAGAGCGAGATGGTCCAGCTCGGCAAGATCCCTGAACAATACCTGCGCATGCTGCATGACATCGTCAAGGCAAAGAAAGACTACGATGCCGGCAAGCTGAACCGTGCCGAAGTGGACCGGATCAAGAAGGAGTCCGGCCAGTTCTTCAAGTTCATGGTCGAATACGTCCAGCGCAAGCGCGGCAGAGAGCTTGAACGGGCGCGCATCCGCGTCAAGCACGGCGAACGCTACGGCGAGGTCATCCTGCTCGACAAGGTCGCTTTCATCATCCATGATCTTGATCATGAAGAGAAGGAGATCTCCAAGGCAGCTATCAAGGAGAACGGCGGCCTTGCTGCTCCAGAAAAATCATCCATCGAAGAGCTCGAGAAGCACCTTGCCAAGATTGAGATCCCGCCGAAAGTGTTCATCAAGGAGCCGATCTTTGAAGATCTCAAGAACATCTTTGGCAAAGATGTCGAGATATTGATGTCGTATTGAACATTTTCTTTTCCTTCCTCACCACACATCTACATCACTTAACCGGAAGGAAAACAAAATGCTTTTCTGGGCGTTAAGCTTCCGTCACTGAACTATATTCATGTGTAGGTAGCCTCCGCTTCGCTCCGGCGAATATTCATTCTTCGGATGGCTGAACGATGAAGCCGACCAATTTTCGAGATTGCTGCACTCGCAAGGTCCGCTGTCTCTTCTTGTCTCTCCGACACATACGTTGGGTAATTCTGTCCCCTTTGAGGTCATACGAATTTTTCGATAATGACTGAAAACTAATTGCAACGAACGTATTGATGCTACCTGTTCTTTTCCGAAAATCTTCCGGAAAAATGGGGAAAAGAATATAAAGGACGGTCACATTATAGATTGAATGCCACAAGAAACAATAACACTCCAAAAAGAACGATTCAAAAATGGCAGTGATGCTGAAGATGTATTTCTTAAAGAGCTTCGACGGTGCCTCTCTCGCCTTGAAAAAGAAAGACACTGCATAGATGGTGGAAAAGTTGACGAAGAATTCGTTCAAACATTTGTTACATCATTAGAAAGCCTGAACAAGGAAAAATGAAGATTTGAAGAGATATCATCTTATTTTGCATATTTCAACAATTCAATAACCTGTTGATGGTACTGTTCTAATCTTGTCATTATTTTAGTTATTGTTGCTTGCTGTTCTTTCTTGTCACTTATTGCGACAAGAAGAATCGTTGAATACTGCTGGTATACAAGGAAATAAACTCGTTTACCATTCAGTCTCTTCTCCCGAAAAAAGCGAAAACCTGCCAAGGGATTTCCAACAGTGCCACCCTTCTCTTCGAGTTGCCTAATGAGGCTGCTTATTCTTCTTTCTTCTTGTTTCTCACATCGGGATATCCTGTTCTTGAAATCTGGTGTGGGAATAATTTGGTAGAGCATAGACTAGTTTAGGTTTCAGCACCAATTTATACTCCGCCAAGAAAAAGTTGGAAAGATGATTGGTTGCGTTGGAATGGTTTCGGTTTTAACCGTGCTATTTTCGACATTTTTCTTGTTTTCTGAATATTTTTCATCCTTCTCGTAAATCGGTTTATTCCCCAACATCACCGAAACCTTAATATACCTTTATCCA
Organism: Candidatus Woesearchaeota archaeon; assembly: GCA_016180035.1. GTDB lineage: Archaea > Nanobdellota > Nanobdellia > Woesearchaeales > UBA12501 > JACPCA01. Next base: position 3,426 of record JACPCA010000055.1, on the reverse strand, counting down.
TTCCTGCCGTCCATGACTATTTCCAGTTCCTTAACCATCGACGGTATCGCTGCCAGCGACCATGTCGATCACCGATACCGTATGCAGTTTCTGGAGCGGCAGTATGCCTTGTATGCTGCTGCTGTCGTCGGGGGGATTAGCGCCTCCTCCGCAAGCGGCTTAAGTTTTCTTTCCTCTGGAGCTGGCATTCTTTCCGGCCTTGTCCTTATGGTAGGAGCAGCGGCGACAGTGATTGGCACTCCAGGCCTTCTCCGAGCGCTCGGAACCAACATTCGGTATAATGCCGAACAGATTCCCACGCTTGCCCATGGCCGTCCTCTTCAGGGAGGATACCATCTTATTGGCGGTAGGGTTTCTGACGGAGCAACTGCTGTCGAGCGTGAGTATGGCACCAAGATTCAGGTGGCTTCTTCTCTTGATGACATCGCCAGCCTTTTTCAAGCATCACCCGGCGATCTTTTGTTCATCGATCATCTTACTGTCAGGAGGAGAAGCCAACGCGTGGAAGTAGAACAGGTATGGAACGCGGATTCCGATGGACATTCTGGATGGAATAGCATCCGCCATATCTGTGGCTGGTTTGAACTTCGGCGGCCTGGGGAACAGCGAGAGGATACGTATCATTTCACCGGTTCTTTACCGAAGAAGTTTGCTGCAATGTTGGAGACAAATGGGAGCCCGATATCGATGCTGGTGTCTGCGCCAGCGCGTCCCAGTACGGGTGACGTTTCTGATGCAGCGTTTGAGGTTGTTAAGATATATCACCCGACATACTCTGTTTCACCGCAGTAATGTCATTCGCCATTCTCCGAAAATCTTCCGGAAAAATGGGGAAAAGAATATAAACAAGGATGCTGCTTCTTTGAATTCATTGAAGAAAATATATCACACATCAGGGGAGGTTGGTGCGATGTCTTGTGATAGAGGGAGAACAATCTAAACTAAAGTCGGAAGAGATACAAATTCAGATAATGAATGATCAGCATGATACCAAAAGCTTTTCTTCTTATGAGCAAGAGCTTGTTGACTTTCTGCGAGAAGATGCACTTGAAAATCAGAAGCAGAGGTTGTCTGTTACGTTTTTATGGTTTTATAAGGGAATGCTTGTATCCTATATCACCCTGCTCAATGATAGGATAAGCCTTGAAGGCGATTTAAGGGCTGTATTTCGAAAGAAGGGCGTACAGTACCACTCTCTTCCAGCGCTGAAGATAGGCAGGCTCTGTGTAGATAATCGCTTTCTTCGAAAAGGGGTTGGGACGATGATGATCGATTTTTCTATCATTGTGGCATCTCGGATCTTTGAAAAGTATTCCGGGTGCCGATTCATCGTCGTTGATGCAAAAAGAAATCCTAATACAAAGCTTGACTCAATCCAGTTTTACAGAAAGATGGGCTTTAACGAGTTGAAAGAACAAAAGAAAGGCGCTACACCAATGTATTTTGACTTAGTCAACGAAATTAAATCTTGTCTGTAACGCTCTTTTAATGGTGGCGGCGCGAACTGGATCCGGATCAGTTTCTTCTTTGATCATATTTCTCACAAATCTTCTTGCATCTTCTCCCCGTAGTGTCGGGGTTGCTGTGATTGGTTTTGCCATGTCAGTTCTAAAGCAGTAGAAGTATATAAAGATAACGGTGTCAGTGATCATCAAAAATTATTCTCCGAAAATATTTCAGAGAAAGTTGGTTCATGCGTCGTGACTAGATGATATCTTTCTCCTAAACAGCCTAACCATATTTCCTTTTCTTCTTCTTCTCATGCCATTGCGGAAACCATCGAAAGATGCCTTTGTTCGGCTCCTCAAAGAAGTGAAGAGCCTCTTTGTTGTCCTTTGCAAGCTTTTTCGCTTCTTGCTGGTACTCTTCTGGCTTGAGCTTCAGGAAGCGCGGCAGCCTGCTGGCCGGGCGCATGAAGCGGGTGAACCGGACAAGACGCCCCTCTTTTTCCAAAGCCTCTCCGACACGATACGCCTGCTGGCCAAACTTAACTTCTCGTGCTTCTCGGACGAATTCTGTTCCGACATGAACCACCTGCTGGCCTTCTTTCGTGGTCTCTCCAAGCACGCCAAATATCTGTCCCAGCCCTTCAACGACCCGAAAGACAAGAAAGAAGGGGATCACTGCAATGATCTCCAGCCAATGCTCGCGAAGAAATCCTTTGATCGTCCGCGCGCGGTGAAACTTGAATCCAAGATCAATGACGAAGATGATGATGATGGCGGAATCGATTATATCAACCACATGTTGGTAAGGAGCGACCATCTTGTGAAAAAAAAGCTCGAGAACAATGATCACCAGCAGGATAAGCAAGGCTGGAAAGAGGAGGCGGTCAACGAGGCGCTCAATCTGGATCAATAGCTTGTTCATGCTGCATATTGAGGCGGTTGGATTTATAATGTTTATTGTTGTTCAACCAAAACGCCAACCAAACCATATTTCGTCTGACCTAAATCGTATTTCATCCCCAACGTATTTAAGTAACCTCTTTCTTAACGATAACATGAGAACAAGCATCGCTGCCGGCATGGTGGGAAGCATTCTCGCTCTAGCGCCTGGCTACGCGCAGGAACGGCATGATCCTCCTGCAGGAGCGTATCATCCTGGTGATCCGGCCCATTTTTTTTCACCAGAACAGCCACAACCGCTCCTTGCTGAACACCCGCTGTATTTGATGCTGCCAGACTTGTCTGTCACGCTTGATGCGCTTCTTTCCAGCATCCGAAGTACCAGCCCATCCATGGCCGGCGTTGCAGTGCAGGAGGAAACAGTGGTATTGCCGTCTGGAGAAAAAGATAAGGTGTATCATATTCAAAAGCAGGGAAAGCTTGGGACGATAGAGGTGATGCTCGCCGGCAACCCTCTCGCGCTAGAACGGGCATATCTTACCAGAGACATCAGCCTCGACGGGATGCGGCTTGTTGAAACATACAGGGTGGCATTGTCACGCCTTACGGCAGATCATGCAACGGGCGAGGTGCGGCTTGACTATTTCACCCACCATGACCTGGAACTTGATGGCGAAGCAGGAGAGTCTTTTCAGGATATCACCAACGTCTTTCCGGTGAGCGATGAGAACGTGAATGAGAATCTTCATCTTCTCTACGCCCAGCTTCTGCGGCAGCAGTGGCCGGAAAAGCAGCAGTTGCAGGAAAAAGGCAGCCAGCGTGATGGCGATGAAGGCAATCCTGCATTTCCGTATCGCCCTCCGAAGAGATCTCCTGCTAAAAAACAAGACAGGCCCATCCCGACAAAAAATGCCAGGCGGACGTATGGGTGAAACCGCCCCTATCTACCTGTTCATGAAAAACGTGCAAAGTATGCTTTGTTCGGCTCTGTAGAAAATGTCCTATCGTATGTTGGGCGCCGCCGTGATTTTTTCCAACAAATCTCTCAAAACTCGCATTGTCCAAATCTTGTGGGCGA
>JACPCA010000054.1 GCA_016180035.1 Candidatus Woesearchaeota archaeon | reverse complement strand
ATCCAAACTACAACCCAACAGAACGGCTGGTGAACAAACGGCTTAGTGCGGCAGTAAGTGTGAATCGGCCGCACCAAAGCCTATCTGTTCTGAATAAAATGACAAAAAAATTTCTCAGGAAATATAACTCTATTTATGAAACATGACTTAAGGCTGTAGGATTAGTCTCTAAACCTGGCAGATACGGCGGTACATATGCTCACAAAGATATAGCTTTCGAGTTCGCTTCTTGGATTTCAGTTGAATTTAAACTCTACTTAATAAAAGAGTTCCAGAGACTCAAAGAACAGGAACAGAAACAATTAGGCTGGGATATAAAGAGAAATCTTGCTAAAATCAACTACAGAATACATACAGACGCAATTAAAGAGAATCTTATCCCAAAAGAATTGACAAACCAGCAAATAAGCGGTATTTATGCAAATGAAGCCGATGTGTTAAATGTTGCTTTATTTGGGATGACGGCAAGGCAGTGGAGAGAGGAAAATTCTGATAAAAAAGGAAACATTAGGGATTATGCAAATGTATCACAGCTCGTGTGCTTATCAAATCTTGAGAACTTAAACGCACTTTTCATAAATGAAAATGTTCCCCAAGACAAAAGGCTGATGAAACTAAATAAAATTGCCATTCATCAGATGAAGCTGCTAACAGAAGAAAAGAAACTGCTACCAGAAAAAAACATCAAAATGGTGGAACAAAAACAAGATGCAACGCCTTATTGACGCCCCTCCGAGTTATTCTTAAACCCATCCATCATCTCCTCCGCCCCCTCAAACAAGCGATGTACGCCTGTTGTCGTCTTGGCCATCCCGACAACAGTGATGACGCCTTTCTTGAGCAGGCTGATATTGTACGGGACCAGCACACCGTCTGCTGATGTTCCATCATACAGCAGGGTTTTCCATGCCTGCTGAAGGCCAGCAAATGACATGATGCTGCGCGGCACATAGATCTTTTCCGCCAAGGCTGCACCAACTTTCCCATGCCGCTGTTCCAGCATCTTGACGATCTCCCAAGGATACATCGCGCCAGTGACGCGGGGATTGCATTCCATCACGAAAACACCCTTGTCTGTTTCAAGAAAATCAAGGCCGACCATGCCGGCATATCCCTCCTGCGCCATGGCTTTTACGATCTTTCTCGAATACGCTATGACCAGCCTTCTATTGAATTGTCCAGGATATCCCGGATACTCATTTCCTGCATACTTCACGCTCTTCGTGAGCAGTTGAAGAGAGGTCTTGATGTGGACTGCCTTCCCCTCTCGCCACCCTTCCCCTCTTTGCCCCCTTCTCTGCCTTCGCGTGATAAGCCAGAGCGAGGATGGCGATGCCTTTGCTTTATAGAATGGTTCGACGATGTACACGTCATCCTGATGAGCGTGCCGGTAGAACTCGTTGATCCACGCTGCGCTATACCGATCGATGACATGCGTCGTCGAGCCGCCGCTTCCGAAGTCTCCGCGCACGACAACATGGCCGGTAGCAGCAAGCTGATCCTTGATGATGGTTTTGAGCTGAAACAGGCCTGTCTTACTATCCTTTCCGCGATTGATTCGGACGATCTTGTCTGGGATGGCCGGAATCCCTTTCTTCCTGCACCACCTCTCGAAAAAGACCTTTCCTGCAAATTTTTTTGACAATGATGGCGTGCCAAAGAGCGGGATGCCAAGCTGCCTGCTCACTTTTTTGATAGCCGCATCAGGATAATATGGAAATAGGATGGCCTTCTTTGCATTCTTCGCGCCGCCAAGCAGCTGGAGGAGCTTTTTTTGCGCTGCAGGATGAAGCAGGCGGTGCGTAAGCGTTTCCCCCTTTTTTCCAGGCAGAACGAGAATCTTTTTTGTCCCAAGCCCGACACCCGAGAGCCATTGGAGGTAAGCTTTGTCCGAGCGCTGGAGAAGAACCACGACATCATCTGGCCGTGCAATCGCAAGCACGCGGTCATAGCTCTTGATGCCAAGCTCGTGCTTGCTTATGGCGGTGTAGGTCGGCAGCACAGCAAGGTCGTGGACGAAAACACATGGAGAACAGAGAATGGAGACGCAGGATCTTTCAGCCTCTTTTGCCATATCTTTTTTATGGCGTGCAGGGTTTATATAGTTTCTGGGGGAACTGGGTCTGTAGAACGTCTTTCTTCGTTTTCCTAGTTCATCATTCTTCTTACCATCCCGCCAGCCTCCTCTGCTATCGACAGGGCTGATGCCAGCCCCGGCGTTCCGATGCCGAGAAGGCTGAGCATAGGGTAGCGAGCGTCCTGATGGAAGACGAAGTCTGGACAATTATTAAGAACCACCATGTTGCCGGACTGGTGGGGGGAAAGATGCTCCAATTGGAGGCCAGGACAGATCGGGCTGATCAAGTCATGATATGCTTTCACGGGTTTTAACGGCTTGCCGGTTCCGAAATCACCGATGTCAACATCCGGTGTCTTGAGCGGGCATATCGTCACCTTATCACCAAGCTCCCCATCAAGGCCCAGCGTTCTGGTGAAGTGCATATTCGTCCATAATGTCGCCTTGCCATCTCGAACCAGCTGAAGGAGATCCTGGAACGGAACATCTGCCACAGTGCCGTCCTTGTAATACCCGCATGGCGCCCGATACACATTCATCTTGACATCACATCCGGAGCTTCTTGCAGAAAAGCACGCAGCCTCGCCCCTGTCTGCACGAGAAGTGTAAGGCAGGGAGGGATCAAGCTGTTTGGCAAGGCTGACAGCGTACAGGCCTGCACAATTCACGACGGCCATGGCGCGGATGTCGTATTCTTCAGCGCTGCGCAGGTCACGAACATGAAGCAGGATACCCTCATGGATTGGGCCGCTGGGTTCGATAGAAACAACCTCGTTCCCCGTCATTATGCAAGCGCCTGTCCCTGTTGCATCATCCACAAAAGAGGCCGCTAAAGCAACGGCATCAACAATACCGGACGTTGGAACATAGATCCCCATGGTTGCATGAATGCTCGGCTCCAACTCCTTGATCTGGCGGGAGGTTAGCATGTGAACACCAGGAACATCGTTGGCCTCTGCTATGCCCTTGACGCCAGCGACGTATTCCTCTTCACGATCATTCGTTGCCACGACAAGCTTGTGTGTCTGGGCATGCGGGATGCCTTGTTTAATGCAGTAATCATAAGCCATCCTGTTTCCGCGGACGCAGTGCCTTGCCTTGTTCGGCATGAACTTTGGATCGTACAGGATGCCGGCATGGAGCACTTGAGAACTCCTGCCTGTTTGGTTATCAGAACGAAGGGACAAGTTCCGCTCGAGCAGGGCGACACGGCTACCAAGATCTGCAGAAAGGTTTTTGGCAACAGCAGCCCCAACAGCGCCGCCGCCAACGACAACAACAGGAATATCGAGCGTATGCATGATGGTGGGGAAAAAGAACAGGTTAATAAAGGTATTGGGCGATACAACTGTCCTGCGGTACTGTCCTAAGAAAACTATTGCTCATCCTCAAAACCTTCTCGTTCTTCTTGCTGGCGGCGAAGCGCTTGTTCTTTCCGTTCATCATCTCTTTGCCGCGCGATCTTGACTTCCAGCTTTTCACCCCTGGCAAGAATATCTTTTTTCAGCTCATCGATGTCTGTGATGACTTCTTTCAGCTTACGCTTTGATATCGTGCTGTCCACCAGGGCCTTGTCAAGAAGGTCTGTTTTTGAAAAGTACAGGATCGTAGGCTTGCCAAATGCCTTGAGCTTTTCCAGCAGCGCCAATTGCTTGTCCAGCGGATACGACGACTCGGTGAGGTCAATGATGTACACGATGACGTCGGCGCAGTGCTTCACGGCAAGATACGCCTGCTTCTCGATGTCGTTCATCTTCTCCAGCCGGTCGAGTGTCCCTGGCGTGTCGATCAGCTGGATCTTGTGCTGCGCCTCTTTCAGGTAGCCGAGGTTCAGCTGCTTGGTCGTGAACGCATAGTTCTTGATTTCCGGCTTTGCGGGCGTGAGCCTGCCGAGCAGGGTTGATTTTCCGACATTGGGGAACCCGCAGATGCAGACCGTCGGGATGGCAGTCTTGATCGCCGGATACCCTTTCATGATCTTGCGCGCGGCTTCCAGGAATTCCAGATCCCTGCTGACCTGTTTCATGAACGAGGAGACCCTGCCAAAATATCCACGGCGGTGCTTGTTCAGCGCAGTCATGTCCTGGCAATGATAAATAGTCTGCTTGGATTCGACGCCGAGATGCATGACCTTCTGCAGCGCCCAATTGATGGAGCCCAGCGACCTCTTGAGCTGGGCATAGTCCAGCGTTGTCCGGATAAGCTCCTGATAGAACGGATCCAGCTGGTCAATGGAAGGGAAGGAGACGAGAATGGTCTTGAGGCTCTTGGTCAGCGTCCGGTGGGCAGCAACGACCTTGTCCACTTCGATAGCCTTGGACTTGGAAAACCGGTTGGCAAACGGCTTCTCCCTGGTCTTCTCCGCAGCCTCCCGAGCCCTGGAAAAGGCAGTCTTAAGATACCTGTCCGAGGTTTCTATCGTCACTAATGTTTGGAAGTTCATACCTTCTTTGGAAGAACGGTTGTATTTAAGGCTATGGAAGAGTTGGGCCCTGTAGAAAATCTTTCTTCGTTTTTAGCCGTCAAATGCATATTTTCGGCTAAAAAAACGCAGATTTGGGGAGCCGCCGTGACTTTCCTTAAAGCTCTTTTTTCTTTCCCACCCTACAGAGCGAGGTGGGAAAGAAAAAAGACCTAACCCCGTTAGATACGGCGGCGCCCCAAATCCAATCGATATTTTCTACAGCGCCTAAGAGTTGAGGGTAGGTAAAAGCATTCTCAAAAATCGCCATCCTAAGTTTTGTGAGTAAACCGGATTTAAAAGGCAATCTTTTAATACCCCTCCTGTTCTCAAGCAGGCTGCAGGGCTGTGGTCTAGTGGTTATGACGCGACATTCACACTGTCGAAGCCAGGGGTTCGAATCCCCTCAGCCCTATTTTGGCGAAAGCTTTATAGGGTGCGAACATTGAGAAAAAATATGAAAATAAACGGGAGGGTTGTAATTAATCCCGACATTATGGCTGGAAAGCCAGTGGTTAAAGGAACACGGATTCCAGTAGATACTATTGTCAATCTCATACGGCAAGGTGGTACATGGCATGAAGTCATGGAAAATTACCCAAATATGACGAAAGAAGATATCGGGGTGGCGCTCAGTTACGTAGCTAAGCATGGTTTGAGAAAAAGCAGTTTTCACCCAATATCTACGCGGCTGTGATCTAGTGGTATGATGCGAGCTTCCCAAGCTTGACGCCCGGGTCCGATTCCCGGCAGCCGCATGGATTTTATGGCGGGACATGTGTGAGAGACAGCTTATTTCTTCACCAGTTCTACGTTCTCCATTCCACGGAATCCTTCGTCGCCAGTGAGAAAGACTGCGTTGATTCTTTTTGCGACAAGGTATCCGACACAGTCTGGAATCGATAATGTTCTGCATTTTTTCTTGAGGCTCATGGCTTGCTTTACATCACTGAGCACGACAGGGACAAGAAAAAAACGATATTTCTCGGTTATGGCGTCGGCTTCAGCATCAGACATTTTTTTCTTGAGGCCATAATTAAGCTCGGCTAAATTAAAGATGGTTGTCACCCCAACAACATGCTTATACCTTTCGTAGTTGGGATTGCCATTGATGATCTCAAAGAATGCATATGTGTCAAAGAAGTATGTCTGCTCACTCATCCCAGCATTCCTCATCGACTTCTTTTAGGATTTGGCCTGTCGGCAGTTTTGATTTCGCAATTCCAAACGTCTCCTTCAATGCATTGGTCTTCCTAATAATGAGCACGTCGAATTCGTCGCCGCTTTTGATATGTTCGCGTTCTACAGCATCCTTTGGGATGACAAAACCAAGGGATCTTCCCCAGCTCCGAGCCTTCGCCTCAACAACTTCTGCCATGATTATCTCATGGAATAACCATAATATTTAAATGTTGCGATGCAACGACAAGAAAAGCACTCATGCGGGGCCGTAGTCTAGCCTGGTAGGATTCTACCTTGGGGTGGTAGCGGTCGAGGGTTCGAATCCCTCCGGCCCCACTTATTTTTATATACTTTTTTCTTGCTTGTTAAGACTGTGTAGTTTAACAAAACCGGCAGAGCCGGTAACGGGTTACGGCGCCGCCACGCTTCGATATGGTAGTCATGTCCATTTTTCTTGCCCCACACGGGTGTAGAGCAAGAAAAATGGAATTGATTGGGGATTGCAGTCGTGGCGGCGCGGGTGTTCGTTAATGCCCAAAGGGCATTTTGTTATTTTTAGTTATACCGTACAGGAAAAAGGACGCGAGAAAGAATTACAGCAACGCAAAGAAATAGTTGGTATTTTAATTAAAATTAAACAAATCTTTATAAACATTCGTGTTTTCCTCGCCATCGCTGATGTGCTGATGTCAAACGATAATGGCAGTGGAAACAATGGGAATGGCGCTGGCGGGCGCTCGAGCGATCTTGTTTATTATGTTTTTGCCCAATTGAAAGAGCTTCTTGGTGATGGGGCGACACTGGAACGTGCAGCACAAGTTGCACGGGCGTTGTCTAACGAATTCCAGGATCTTCGAAAACAAGGTCCTCTATTTGATAAAGACTGCATTGAGATAACGTCGATAGGTGCGTATGCCGTGACTGCATTTACGGCTGGCGGGGCATACAGGATTGACAGGAAACAGGTAGAAGCTGCCCATGCAGCTGCCAGGCGGTATGGCCAGCGGGTTGAAGTGCCGCCCGCCATGGTAGCAGAGAGCAGCAGAACCATTGACACAGTTTTAGAAAATTAGTGGTGTTGGGGCTCTGTCCTGAATATTGGTCGAATTCTTCCAAATGTTTATAAATAGCGTTTCTTTCACCCTCTTATGGAGCGCATCACCAACCTCGCCGACTACAAGAAGCACGTCTTTGTGTGTGTCAACAAGCGCACAGAAGGCCAGGCGTGCTGCTCGTCTGTTGCAGGAGAGGAAATATTCTATGCCCTGAAATATTTTATCAACATGAACGGGCTTGCCGGGCGCGTGTTCGTCACCAAAACAGGCTGCCTTGGATACTGCAACCGGGTCGGCGCAACTGTTGTCATCTATCCCGAACGGGCATGGTTCAAAGAAGTGACGATGAATGACCTGGAAGAGGTGAAGAAGCAGGTGATGAGCGGGATGTCTTGATATTTACCTTCAGCAGGATAGAACATTTTGGATAGCCCATCATATCAAAGGCGTGTTGCTAACGTGGTGGCTACCCGTGTAAGCCCTTCAGAGACAAGCTTTTGCACAGAAGAAGGATAGTAATGATTTGCCATCTCAAAAAGCAAACCGCCGCTAGCACGGTTATCAATGTTTGTCATGTAGAACTGGACTGCTTTTTGCCCGGCATCTTCTCTGATCTTAAGGGGGATTCCACTATTACTTGATACTTTTTTGAGATAAGCTACTTTCTCCAAGTTTAGCGGTTGGCTTGTTATTTCACGCCAGACGGCACATTTTGTCGCGAGTGAGATGTTCTTCTTGCGTAACGCCCATGTAAAGATGTTCTGATGGTGTAATGCCCGTGTAAAGATGTCATGGGCACTTTCTATTTCTGAAGTGATAGTATGGACTATCCTTGGCAGGTTTTCATCAACAAGCGCTTTTAATTGGTCATTGATGCTCTTATTTGTTTCATCTGCCTGCTCTTGCTGGCCTGATGCAATCGCTAAAAGGAATTGAAAATAGGTATCTATTCCCTGCCTATATCTGGAAGAAATGAATGAAGTGATGCTGTCTTTCATTGCTTCAATGCGAAGAAAACCAGGAACCGTATCATCCAATGCGATCTGGGATAGAGCGCAGTAGTCATTACGGCTTGCGTAAGACGCCCGTGCAGCCTGTATTGATTCGTGATAGCGCGCCTGCGCTGTTGCTCTTACCTCAGAAGGAAGCCGATCATCACCTGCAATTTGTTGAACCATGCGATAGTTTCCACCGGAGGCGAAGTGTTCAAGACAACTACTCGCTGCGTGGACAGCACGTTGTTTGGCATGATCACGCAAGTCTTCAGGAAAGTATGGCTGTTTCAGAAGATCGAATATCTTACCATAATTCATCTGTTTATCAACAATATGTCGTACGGCATCAGGAATGACACGGCTTGCTGTTTCCCTAACTTTGGGGGGGAGTTTTTCATCATCCTTCATCATGGCAAGATAAGAGACATCACCTGCTTGTACGCAGGAAGAGACAAGACGCTCTCCAGCCTGCACCCTCATCTCTAAAGAAGGATGGTGGTTCAGTATTAGTGTCAGGTCATGGGAACTCAATGCAGCAGATGCCGTGTCAGTGCCGGGCGGTAATGAAGGGCTAGCTGCCATGAGTCAGGGGTATGAAGAACTGGTATAAATGGGTATTTATTCACATATCCCTGCCGTTTATAAACAAAACCTAAACGATTAAATAGATGTTCTGTTTAGCAGATAGTATGGCATTCCTCTCTATTCCCACCATGATTTGGATCCTTCTGATCCTGGCCATTGTTTTTGTACTTTCCAGCCTCCTGCGGAGCGTGTCGCTATTTTTTATCAAGATCGGAGCGATTGGGCTTCTGGCGCTGTTGGCAGTGCATTTTATGAGATGAATAAGAAAAATAAGCAATAAGAACAATCATGGCAAATACACCCTGCCATTCTTTTCTGCAATCAGTTTGTCTTTCTCCAGCTGGCGGACAAGGCTCCTCGCCTGCGCCACTGCTGGCAATGGCGCTTGTTCCGATAAGGTCTTCTGCATTGACAGCACCTTTGCTAATTCCTCCACCAGCTGTCCCTGCTTGCGCTGGACTTCTTTCAGGATCATCGAGCGGTAATACCTGTTTGATCCCTCAAACTTGGACTGTGTCGTCTTAAAGATGCGGGATGCCACGTCTTCCATCTGCTGCTTGGTGTATTTTTTTACTGAAACACATTGCTTGTTAAACACGCAGCTCTCGCATTTTGGCGCGCGGGCAGTGCAGACCGTCGCTCCGAAGTCCATCAGCGCGTTATGGTAATCCCTGCTGCATTTTTGGCTGACATTTCCTGCAATAAGGCCCTGAAGATCTTCAGACAGCCCTTCCCTTTCGCTGCCGATCCCGAGGCGGAAAAAGACGCGGCGGACGTTCGTATCCACCACAACCTCCGGCTTGTTGAACGCGAACGCCATGACGGCCGCTGCGGTGTACGGCCCGATGCCTGGCAGCTGTTTCAGCCCGTCAACAGATTGCGGGAATTTTCCGCCATGGCTTTCAGCCACTGCTCTTGCGCATTCCTGCAGCTTGACGGCGCGCCGGTTATAGCCGAGCCCGCTCCAAAGCCTGATGACGTCCCCTGTTGGCGCGTCGGCGAGAGCTTGCACTGTTGGAAAGGCATGAAGAAAAGCCCCATACTTCGGAATCACCCGATCAACCTGCGTCTGCTGCAGCATGACTTCAGAAACAAGGATCTTGTACGGGTCTGTTGTCTTCCGCCACGGCAGGTCGCGCTTGGCGAGAGAGTACCATGAAAGGAGCGTTGATTCGAAACGTGCCGGAAAATCTGCCATGCTAACGGCAAAGAGCCTTATTTTTATAAATGTTGCCGAAGAAAACATCATTCAAAAAAATTGTTTCAAACAAAATTACTTCAAAAATGTTACATTCGGCATGCCTTCAAATGCCTTGTCGCCGGTAAGAAATGGGACATTTCTTGAGAGCGCTATCGTATAACCGATACAATCAACATACGATATCCTTTTTTTCCTGGTAGTCGCCATCAACAGGCTGGCTTGTTTTATTATTTCATCATCGATATCGACAGTAAAAGGAAGGTAATAATCATACCAGGTATCGGCAACCATTTTTCCAGCTTTAAGAAGCAGCCCATAATGAAGCTCCAGAAGATTCATTTTTGTTGTGAGAACGCCAGCTTTGCCAAAAGAATACGGCCGATAGTTCAGATTTCCTTTAAGGATTTCAAAAAAGGCATAGGTGTCAAAAAAGAGTATTTCTATGATTCCCACCCCTGCCGCACCATGTCCTTCAATTTTTGCCCGCTCATGCCTATTTTCCCTTTTAGCGCACCAAATGAGGATGACACGTCTGCTTCCTTCACGACGGTAACGATCACTTTATCGTTCTCGTGAAAATGCCCCTTTTCAATCATGTCTTTTGGAAGGACGATGCCCATGGAGTTTCCCCACCGTTTGATGGTTGCTTCAGTTGCCATTGTTTTTTTGGATTATACTGTTGTATAACGAAAGTATAACTTATATAAAAATGTTACTGGTAATCTGTCACGCAAAGAAATCTGCCAAACAAAGAGCGAAGGTTGGGAAGGCGCCTGCCGTTCCATTTTCAACAAACTTTTTAAAACCAGCCCGCATTAAAGTTGCACATAAAAACCAATATGCCCAACCGCGACATCGCCGAGCTCCTGCACCGGATAGCCGACATTTTCGACTACCAAAACGTCCAATGGAAGCCGCAGGCCTACCGCAAGGCTGCCCGGCAGATCGAATCACTCAGCCAAGACCTTTCCGACATCTATAAAGAGAAGGGTGAGAAAGGCCTTGAGGAAATTCCTGGCATCGGGAGAGCCATCGCCGGACATATCGTTGAGTTCATCAAAACGGGAAGGGTCAAGCACTTTGAGGACGTCATCAAGAGTGCGCCAAAAGGCATCCATGAGATGCGCAGCATCATGGGCTTGGGGCCAAAAAAGATCCGGCAGCTCGTCGAGAAGATAAACGTAAAAAGCGTTGCCGGACTAAAAGCGGCAGCAAAAAAGCACAAGCTGCACGGCATCACCGGATTCGGCGAGAAAACAGAGCAGAACCTGCTCCAATCCATCGCCCAATACGAGCATGGCCAGGAACGCATGCAGATTGACGCTGCCATGGCGGCTGCTGATGCCATTCTTGCCTATCTTCGCCAGCACGCAGCGCCGGACAAGCTTGATTATGCCGGCTCATTGCGCAGGATGAAGGAGACCATCGGCGACATTGACATCCTTGCTGCCGCCAAGGACTCGAAACGTGTCATCAAGGCCTTCACGCTGATGCCGGATGTCAAGCGCGTCCTGTCGGAAGGGCCGACCAGGGCAAGCGTTGTTCTCGACCAGGGCTGCAATGTCGACCTGAGGGTGGTTGATCCAAAAAGCTACGCTGCCGCGCTCTTATACTTCACCGGCTCAAAAGACCACAATATCGAACTGCGCCAGCTTGCCATCAAGAAGGGATATAAGCTGTCAGAGTACGGCCTGTTTGGCAAAAAAACAGGAAAACAGGCAGGAACAGGAAAACAGGTAAGTAAACAAGCAAGGCGGATTGATGGCACAAGTGAGGAAGCCATCTACCAGAAGCTTGACCTGCAGTACATCCCGCCAGAGATGCGGGAGCGGCAGGGAGAAATCCAGCTCGCCCAGCAAAAAAAGATCCCAAGCCTTGTCGAGCTAAAAGATATCAAAGGCGACCTGCAGATGCACACCGTGTACAGCGACGGCAACAGCAGCTTCACGGACATGGCGCGAAAGGCAAAATCGCTCGGCTACGAGTACATCGCCCTGACCGACCATTCGCAGTCGCAGCGCGCCGGCAACGGCATGAGCATCAGCGACATCAAGAAGCAGTGGAAAGAGATCGATGCTGTTGCACGCAAGGAAAAATTCACCATCCTCAAGGGGTCGGAAGTGGACATCCTCTCCGATGGCAGCCTCGACTATCCGGAAAGCATCCTCCGGCAGCTGGACATCGTGCTGGGGTCGATCCATTCCGGATTCAAGATGCCGGAACAGGCCATGACCAAGCGCATCTGCACGGCGCTGGACAACAAATATCTTCATATCCTTGCCCACCCTACTGCACGCCGGATCGGAAAGCGGGCTCCCCACAACGCCAACATGGCCAAGGTCTTTGCAGCAGCCGTGGAGAATGGCAAGATCCTTGAAATCAACGGCCAGCCCGAAAGGCTCGACCTCAAAGAAGATCTCATCCGGCTGGCAAAGCAGCACAAGGCAAGATTTGTGATCAGCACAGACGCTCATTCGCCTGAAGGGCTGGACTTCATGAAGTTCGGCATCGGCATGGCGCGGCGAGGATGGGTGGAGAAGGAAGAGGTCATAAATACGCTGCCGCTGGGACAGTTGAAAAAGATGCTGCACAGATAATGTCTTCTATTATACGAGCAATCAAATAGCTGATTACTTGCTCCCTGACAACTCACTGGCCTGTTTCTTCTTGATCCTGATATGCTCCACAATCACTGGCACAAAGGACAGGGCGATCACGATGAAGATGACGATGTGGATGTTCTCTTCAATGTTGGGGACAGACTTGCCAAGGAAAAAGCCGACGAGCAGCATGCTGGCAACCCAAAGGATCCCGCCAAAAAGATTATACATGAAGAATTGAGAATACTTCATTTTTGCAATGCCTGCAACGACAGGGGCGAAGGTCCTGATGACTGGGACAAACCTGGCGAGGAGAATCGTCTTCTTGCCATGCCGCTCATAAAATGCCTGCGCTGCCAATAAATATTTCTTTTTGAAAAAGCGGGAATCCTCCCGGCGAAAGAGCGCATTGCCGGCTGTTGAACCGATAAAATAGCTCACCGAATCCCCTGCCACGGCAGCAAATGACAAGAGCAGGATAAGATAATAAATGTTTAAGTCACCGCGAGCCGCAAACAGCCCTGCAGTGACCAGCAGGGAGTCCCCTGGGAGAAAAAAGCCGACCATAAGGCCGGTCTCGGCAAAGATGATCAGAAACAAGGCCGTGTAGCCTCCGAGGGCGATAAGCTCGGGAAGGGAGTAGAGGAGGTGAAAAAAGGAGTTGAGTTTGTCGAGCATGGGCGTTGCTATCGGGCGTTGGTATATAAATTTTCATTTTTAAGCTGTGTTCAAAAAGCGAATCTTTATATACTATGGCGTCTTATATAGTTGCTATGGCAACAACAATCCAGGTTAGCGAAGATCTGGTGCAGGAGCTTCGAAAGAGAAAGATGTACGATAAAGAGAGCTATGAAGAGGTTATCTGGGACCTCGTGGAGGATAGCATGGAATTGTCTGAAGAGACAAAACGGGACATCGAAAAGGCAAGAAAAGAGGTGAAAGAAGGGAAAACTATCCGGCTTGAGGAATTAAAAAAGAAGGCAGGGCTATAAATGTATACGGTTGAATTCTCCCAAACTGCAGAAAAACAGTTTTTAAAATTAGAAAAGGGTATGCAGGGACGCATCATCTCGACGCTTGAAAGAATAAAGCTCCGGCCTCATGCCCATGCCAAAAAACTTTCTGGTGTTCCAGAATACAGCTTAAGGGTTGGTGATTACCGGGTCATTCTTGATATTCAAGACGACAAGCTGGTCATTCTTGTGATAAAAGTTGGACATCGAAAAAACGTGTATGGCGCTTCGTAATGTGACCAGAGCCATGCTTGGCATTATCGGCAAAGAATCATTTGCTGGACGAGGGCGAACGGAGAAAAACAATGATAAAGAAAATAAAAGGCTTGTATCGCGTCCTGTCGGAGAGCGGAAGGAACATGGGCACCTACCCCACGCTGAAGGCGGCAAAGAAGCGGCTGCAGCAGATTGAGTATTTTAAGCATGTAAACGGAAAAATGAAAAGGCGGAAGAAAGGAAAAAGATAAAAAAGAGTAAACAAATGAAAGAATTGGAAAAATTATCTTAATCCGCATCGCGTTACCATATCATCAGTACAGCCATTGCTGATGCAATCCATCGCTTCTAATGCCTTTCCCTCATTCTGTTGCCGGAGCCTTTCGCAATCCTCATAGCAGTCAAGGAATGGCCCTGTGCTGTGAGGGTACGCTGCAGGAAGAGCTGTCTGGCAATTTGAAGCTTCCATGCAGGCATATCTGCACGTGCATGGCGTCACTGTCGAAAGATCATAAGAGCATCCATTGCCGGAGCAGGAGCTTGACTGAGTCTGGCTGTCATTCGCAGGGTCACTCGTGCCGCCATCTCTGCACAATCCCTGTTTTTCATCACCGCAGCTAACCGCAGTAAGAAGCACGGCAATGCCGATCGATCGTCCTAAAAGCTTTTCGATGCCCATAGCTCGTTGAGAATTGGGAGAAGTATAAAAACCTGATGGAAAATCGTAATACTTCAGCTTTGTGAAGCGTTACCGTCCTCAGGTCGAGCCTATTCCATGTCTTTGTCGAGACTGACAAGGGGGGACGTCCCTTACGGGGGAATGTCAGTCCTCAATACCATGAGCGGAGGCGAGAAGACGGTAACGCTTCACAATGAAGCAGGGAGAGCATCTTCGAAATCCTCGACGTGAAATCGGGGGCGCTGCGTCCCCCAAAACTCGCATTCGAAGCAAATCGTGGGCGAGTTTTGGGAATCCCCAAATTAGCGGATTTCGCTTTGTGCGAAATCCACTTCATGCTGCAAAACTGTTTGAAAAGCAGATAAGGATGTCTGGCTATGCCGGACGCCGAGCCAAGAGGCGTCCGTGTCCCACACGAAGGGATAGTCCCTCATGCGGATACGTAACGCCCACAAAAGCAATGGCTTCAAAACTCGCATCGCCGAAAGCTTGCGGGCGAGTTTTGGGTGTCCCCCAAATTGGGCGGCTTCACTGCGTTCAGCCACCCGAAAGAAGCAACTTTGATGTTGTCAATTCACAAAATGATTCTTTT
>JACPCA010000053.1 GCA_016180035.1 Candidatus Woesearchaeota archaeon | reverse complement strand
CTCAAATTTGGCAAGCACTTTCTCAAGCCGTGCTTCAAGGTGTGCCATCTTTACCAAGACGCCGCCGAAGCGTGCATTCATCGCTTTTCCGACATGCGCTTTCAACGCCGGTTGAGCATCCTTCCATGCCCCCTGGAGCTGCTTTGCAGCTGCTTGAACTTCTTCTGAGGTAGATTCTTCATCAAGATCGTCGATGGCTTCCTGCGCGGCATGAAGGGCGTCAATCTTTGCCTGGACATCAGCGCTCATGGAGGCTGTTTCTTCAGCGCTGATCTCAGCGGAGGCCATGATCCTGGCCTTGACTTCCTCAAGAGCAGCAATCACGACATCAGACGACGCAAGAAGGAAAGCACGCCCTCGGACAGCAAGCTCTTTTCTTGCCTCCTGGCATTCATCAGATGTGTCTCCGACGCAGGCCCGCAGGCGCTCATGGAGGTCAGCGCGAGCAGAGAGGAATGCTTCCCGCTCGTTCTGGAATGCAGTGCGAACCTCTGCATATTTTTCTTTTCGATCTTCATACTTTTTTGCTTCAAGAGCCACATCTCGAAGGGCCAGCTTGACATCTTTTGCGCCAACACCAAGCTTGGCACGGACATTATCATCAAGCCTGCCTTTTAGCTTGACATCAACGAGGCTGCCATCCTTCCGCCTGTCTTTTCCTCTTTTCTCGGAATCGCTGGCATCATCATCTTGCTCTTTATCAGCGTCGTCTTCAGCGGAGTTCTCACGATCATCTCCGTTTGCAGGATTGGAGTCGTCAGCATCGCCATCAGCAGCAGACTCGCCAGAACCAACACGGACACCAACACCGACATTGGCGTCTGCTTCTGCATTGGCCTGGACAGATGCACTATTGCGAGATCTTCCACTGCCACCGCCGCCATAGGCTGCCGCAAGCGGAATGCTCATAATAACCATCAAAAGCACGAATGTTGCCAGAACTGTTTTTCCTGCTGCCATTTTTTGTAGTATCATGGTCGTATCCTCCGTTGGTATTATTGTTCTGTAGGTATTGTTGCTGTACATTTTGTACACGTATACATCTTGTACATTTATTGGTGGCATCGGCACCAGCCTACTTTAGCACCTGCCTGAAATGCGCCCCTGCAATCACCTGCAGGGTATGATGATAAACCCTAAGCACCCCTCCTTGCGGAGGGGGTTAGGGAAAGAGGTGATGGGGTTATATCCTATAAAGAAGGCGGCAATATTTATATGCATACTTACTCCATTCTTTAAAAAAAGGTAATTTTGCCTTAATAAAGCTTTAAGAGCTACTAAAAATGCTTCTTTTTTAAAAATAATAGAATTTTACTGTATTTTTAGAGAAAAAGACGATAGATGGCCTTTAAAAAATGGCGATACTTTTTTATACCAAAGCAGATGACCAAGCCAGATGAGATGGGGATATCTTTGGTTATTGCTTATCGCTGCTTTCCTATTTATACCTCTCAGTGAAGCAGCAACCATCAAGGGAAGCGTGTACGATCTTGACCTAACTATCGTAAAAAATGTGATGGTAGAGATCAGCACCAGCCCGCACCAGCGCTTCCTGGCAAGGGACGGCATGTACGCTTTTGAAGTTCCACCAGGAACCTACACCATTACTGCCCGATACGAGGATGATGGGGACAAGACTGGCGTGACAGCATACTACCGATCAAGAGATGTCATCACGGTTGAAGCAGATGGGACCTACCTCTTTGACCTCTTCCTCCATCCGGATATTGAAGAGGACGAAGAAGTCTTGGAAGATATCAGCCTCACCGTGGACAATGGCCTGCTTGAAGAAGAAAAAACACCGATCATCATGTATGGTGCGCTCATCGCCGTATTTCTTATCGCACTGTTGGTCTTCCTCAAGCTGATATGGAAAAAGTATGGAAAAGGCGGCAAGGAAAAGCCTTCAGGCACAGCAGAAGCAAGTACCGCTATGGACGAGCAGCCTCTGGGGGCAGGCCAGGCCACGGCAGGGCAAAACAACGGTGCAGCCCCCATCAAAGAACAAGAGCCAGAGCCCTACGGCCAGCAGATCCTGGACATTCTCCAAAAAAATGAGAGAAGGATGACGCAGAAGGACATCCGGAAAGAGCTCCCTCTATCGGAAGCAAAGGTCAGCCTCCTCATCACCGAGCTCGAGCACGCTGGAAAAATCAAAAAAATTAAAAAGGGCAGGGGGAATATCGTTATCCTGACATGACGCAGAAGAAGCAAAAAAAGGCGGAAAGATCAGGAAAAGGAAAAAAGAGGGGGCGTACGATTTCTTCAAGAGGGAAAAGAAAGATAGTCCCATCCATTCACCAGCCTGGCATCACCAAGCGCCTTGCGACGCTCAAATCTGAGGACCGCATCCTCTGGGATGAGCACCAGTTAGACAAGGACAACAAGGACTTCCTGAAGCTCGCTGCGTCCCTGAAGCAGCTGATGGTAAAGAAGAAGAGGCTTTGAGTTAATAGTTTACTCCGTGATCCAGCAACCTTTTTATAACCCCCTTCTGTTGTTCTAACCATGATTCACATTGACGGCAGCTATGGCGAGGGCGGCGGGCAGATCCTTCGGACAGCGCTGGCCTTGTCCATGATCACTCAAACATCATTTTCGATGGACAACATCCGTTCTGGACGAAGCGATGCCGGCCTGAAACAGCAGCATCTCACCGCCATCCGAGCGTTAGAGGCGATGTCCAACGCGCGATCGTCACCAGTTGCTGTTGGCTCATCGTCGGTATCGTTCACGCCAGGCATGATCTCCAAGAAGAGCGTGGAGATTGATATCGGAACAGCAGGCTCTATCTCGCTGCTGCTGCAGAGCCTTCTTCTGCCGTTGATGCTGGCAGGCCACAAGACAAAACTATCCATCCGAGGAGGAACTGACGTCTCCTGGAGCCCGCAGATAGATTATGTCCAGGATGTCGTGCTTCCGCAGCTCCAGCGCTATGCAGAGGTGGGGTTGAAGATAGAAAAAAGAGGATATTATCCAAAAGGCGGCGGCAGCGTAGCAGTGCTTGTCCAGCCGAGATGGACAACGGAAACGATCCGGCAGGCAGCGCCATTGATCTTGCTCGAACAGGGGCGCCTTGTTCATGTCCGCGGCGTGAGCCATGCATCTCAAGATCTGGAAGACGCCCGCGTTGCCGAGCGGCAGGCGCATAGCGCGCAGGCAGCGCTGTCCCACCGCCTTGATTGCCCGGTAACGATCCGATCAGAGTATCACACCACACCCAGCATCGGGTCGGGAATAACGCTTGTCGCTGTCTTTTCTGATCGAGAGGATGAAGTGAACGTGCAGCATCCGGTACGGCTTGGCGCTGACGTGCTGGGAGAGAAAGGTGTTCCTGCTGAAGACGTCGGGCGGCGCGCTGCAGAGAAGCTTCTGGAAAGCATCAGCAGCGGAGCTCCAGTGGACGAGCATCTCGCAGATCACCTCATCCCGCTGATGGGGCTGGTAGAGGGCGAGATGATGGTATCAAAGGTGACAAAGCATGTAGAGACGAATATCTATGTGACGGAGAAGTTTTTAGATGTAAAATTTACGGTTGAAGGGAGAAAGATTTCGGTGGAATAACATGGTGGCATCGGCTCTGTAGAAAATCTTTCTTCGTGTTTAGTCGTCAAATCGCTGTTTTTGACTAAAAAACACAGATGTTTGGCGCCGCCGTGACTTTCCTTGAAGCTCTTTTTTCTTTCCCACCCTGCTTAGGCGAGGTGGGAAAGAAAAAAGGCTTAAACCTTGTTAGATACGGCGGCGCCCCAGATAGGATGACATTTTCTACAGAGCCGGTGACATCAAAAAATTTAAAAATTGCAAAGAACTATAAAAATCTATGGTGACCATGACTAAACAAGAAAAAAGAGAATGGCTACATTACCTTCGGCAAAGTATGCAGGAAGTTAATGAATCCCAAAAAAGATTTAATAGATACAGTAAAGAGATGGATAGGATCATTCACGAGATAAAAGCAGGATTGATATAGATTATAAGATGACAAAGCAAAAATACTGGCTCGAACGCCTGAACGCGGCATCGGAAAAGGCGCTTCGGTCTTTTTTTCTTCAGAAAGCGGATATCCTGTGTATGACATCAACGAGATGGACAGAATGGGAGTTTCCATTCAAGATAAGAAGGTATGGCGGGGATGCTGATAAGAAATTTGTGGACACGACAAAAAGCCTTCGCACTGATCTTGTGAAGAAGAAAACAAACAATAAGCGTTATGGTGATGTTGCACAAGGAAAGCACTCCGTATACACCCATTATTTCTATCGGCTTTCAAGGCAGCTCAAGAAAAAACTCTCCGAGGAAACCCTATTTTGGAATATGTTTCCGCCGAGTTCAAGGCAGTTTTATGGATTTGAAGATCCCACGTTCTACCGTGGAAACAGGATGGTTGGCGGCGTTGTTTCGCATGATAGATACCTCTTTCTTTACCCAACAGAAAAAGAAAGGAAGGCGCTGGAACAGAAAAAAATAAAGCTCATAAAAGAAAAATGAAGAAAAAGGAAAATGTAAAACGCAGCATGATTCCTGTTCAGCTCACACCATCGCCTCTTTAATCGCGATCCTTGAGCTTGCTCTTGCTGCGGGCTGGTCGTATTTTGCCTCGTCCCGGACCACCATCTTCACTAAGTTCTTGTAGTCCGTCGCTCCCCGCGAGCTGTTGTCATAGTCGAAGATGGACAGCTGCTCTGACGGGGCTTCTTTGAGCTTGGCGTTGATCCTGATCGGGTCGGAAACGACCTGATAGTATTCGCTCTGGATCTTCTTCAGCGACTCGATGCAGACCCGGTTTCTGGCATCATGCATGGTCGGCACGATCTTCGTGATCATGATGCTGTGGTCGAACACTTCATTGATCTGCTGCAGGGCAAGCACCATCTTGTTCAGCCCGTCAACACCCAAAATGTCTGTTGAGGTCGGAATGATGGCCTCGGTAGCGAACAGCATGGCGTTCTGGTTCAGCAGCCCCAGCGACGGAGGGCAGTCGAGCAGGATGTAATCATAATTCTTGATGTGGTCCAGCTTCCTGCGCAGCACCATCTCCCTGTTGGTCTCGCCGACAAGGATCAGTTCTGCCTTGGTGAGCGTTTCCTTGCTCTTGATGATGTCCAGGTTGTCCATGACATGGCTGGTGCACTCGCCGACAGCAGCGTTCTCGACCAGAAGGTCGTACAGGTCTTTTTTTGATTCTGCCTTGAGGCAGGTCGTGATATTTCCCTGCGGGTCAAGATCAACAATGAGAACTCGCTTTCCTTCCCTGGCAAGGCCGACGCCAAGATTTACGGTGGTGGTTGTCTTTCCGACACCGCCTTTCTGATTAATGATACAGATCTTTCTCATCCTCATCACCCTTTTTTGTTTTCTCTCGGACAAGAGCGCATCACTCCATGACAACTGCAATAATGTTCTCTTGAGAGTTACATAATTTAGTTGTGGGAATCCTATACTGGTATATAAAGATTGTGATGGTGGAAGAAAAAGATGATGATGGAAGAAAAAGAATATGGTTTTGGCCGGACAAGAATGGATTGCTAAACCTGTTTGATGAATTCTTCTCTTGTGATTTTCAAATCTTTTTTTATGATCTTGTTCAGAAGCCCTGGTCCAATTTCTTCTCCAGCATGATAGGGGATGGTCGTTTTTCTGCCGTCTTGATGCTTGTACACCATATGGCTGCCAGTCGTATGGTCATAAACAAAACCAAATTTTTCTACTATTCTCGCTAATTCTTTACCAGTCAAGGTTGGCAGTTTAGCCAAGAAGTTACACCTCTATCTGCTGAACGCCGACAAATTCTTCAGAAATATCCAGCTCTTCTTCAGATTCAAGATATGCCTGAATCGCCTCTTTCGTTCTCTCCAAAAGCTGATTCATGTCTTTGGCTTGGGTATGGCAGCCTGGAAGCCCGACAACCTCAGAAACAAACCAGCCATCCTCATCTCGTTCCACTATAATAGTATATTTTCTTGCCATGAAGGGATAAAATGGACGATAGTATATAAAGATTGCTTATAAAGAGTTTTGTATTTGTTTAGCGGTCTGAAGCAGGGAAAGCATCATATCGCCTTCTTGACCCTTTTCCGTATCTCTTCCATCTGCCCTTCCTCGTACGGTTTTCCTGGCCAGTGCCGAAATCCATCGCTTGAAAAGCGCGGGATGACATGGATGTGAGAATGGAATATGACCTGGCCTGCAGCCGGCTCATTGTTCATGGCGATGTTGATGCCATCTGCTTCAACACCCTTCTTGACGGCGGCAGCGATCTTCTTTGCTGCGGCAAACACGCTGGTTACATCTTCATCCGGCATGTCAAAGATGTTCCTGCTGTGGCGCTTGGGGACGATGAGCGCATGGCCTGGATTGGTGGGGCGGATGTCCAGGAAAGAGATAAGGCTTGCATCTTCGTACAGCAGGGCTGAGGGGAGCTCTTTGTTGGCAATCTTGCAAAACAGGCAGTCGCTCATGGTTTCACGCGGTTTTTGTTGATCAGCGGTCATCTTTGGTTCCCCATCATCTTTGGTTCCTCAGCGCTATTTTTCAGTTCCATCAATATCGCGCCGGACGATTTCTCCTGGAAGAGTTGTCATGCCAGGCCATATTTTCCGTCCGGGATAGATCAGCGTCCTGATGCCGAGCATGGCGCCGTCTCCGATGATCACGCCAAGTTTGGCAAGGCCGGTGTTGACCAATTCTCCTTTCAACGCTCTCATCTCCCTTTCGCTTATCTCACATTCACCCATCTCCCGTTCGCCTTTTTCAGCAGGCAGAAGGCTTGAAAGCACGGAGCTTCTGATGAGGCCCTTGTCGTGCCGGACATTGGCCGTAATGCTGCCCGCGCCGACATTCACGTTGTTTCCGATCACCGAATCGCCGATGTAGGAAAGATGAGGGACGGCAGAACCATCACCGATGATAGAGTTTTTTATTTCCACCTCATGCCCGATCTTGCAGTTGTTTCCGATGGAGCTTGAGGGGCGGAGGTAGCAGTTGGGCCCGATCATGCAGCCCTCTCCAATAACGACGGGACCTTCAATGTATGATCCTGCCCTGATGACCGTGCCCTTTCCGATACGGACAGGGCCTTTGATCGTGGCGTTCTTTTCTATCGTGCAGCCTTTCTTCTCTGTCTTTTGTTTCCCTGCCGTTTGTAATTGGGAAAGAAGCGCGGCGTTTGCTTCGAGAAGATCCCAAGGATATGTTATAGGGTGCCACTGTTTTGCTTCGACGACAGCGAACGCGTTGTGGGCGATCAGATGCTTGACAAAATCTGTCACTTCAATCTCACCGCGAGGAGATGGGGCAAGGCGGATATCGAATATCGTTGCAGGGAACAGGTAACAGCCGATATTGACAAGACCTGAGCCGCCTGATCCTGATAATCCTGAACGAGGCTTTGCCGGCTTCTCTATAAATGAGACTGGCAGCTTCTGGTGCTTGTCAAGGCTATAGACGCCAAAACGCTCGGGATGCGGATGCTGCTTGGCAAGGGCTGCTGCACGCTGCTTGCCGGCCTTGATGAGCTTTGCGATGTCATCATGGAAGAACAGGTCGTCGCCGTTCAGGACAAGGAACTGCTCTTCTCCGCCAAGCAGATGCCGTGCCTGAAGAAGCGCGTGGCCAGTGCCGTTCTGCTCCTTCTGCTCAATAAAGGTGATCTTGACAGCGCCCTGTTTTGCAGGGAACTGCGAAGTTATCATCTCTTTCTTGTACCCGACGACAACGATGGCTTCGTCAGCAATCCCCTGCAGCTGGTCCAGCGTGTGCTGGAGGATTGTGGTGTTCGCAACCTGAAGAAGGCATTTCGGCCTGGTCAGAGTGAGCGGGTAGGTTCGTGTTGACTTGCCTGCGGCAAGGATGACAGCTTTCATGTACAGGACAGAGAAGGAGCGTGTTTATAAAGGTTGTTCTGGAGAGGGCGCTATAGAAAATGTCGTTCAGATTTGGGGCGCAACAGCGATTTTCTATGAACTCTTCTTTTATCTCCCCCCTCGCCCAGGCAGGGTGGGAGATAAAAGAGAGCTAAACAAAGGTTAGTACAGCGCGCCCCAAATCTGTTTTCTATCCGAAAAATATCGTTTGACGACTAAAAACGAGGAGAGATTTTCTACAGAGCCCGTTAGGTATGGTTATTCAGCTTTCTGAAATTCAGCGCCTCTGCCTTATTTCAGAACGACAACATTCGTCATTCCCCGGCGCTTTCGCTCGACAAGTCCGTAGAGTTCGAGGCGGTCCAGAACCCTCGTCACTTTCACCCTTGACAGGCCGAGCTTTCCTGCAAGGTCCTTCTGATACAGCCCTGTTCTCTGTTCTCGAATGAGCTGGAATGCCTTCCTTTCAAGGCCGTCAAGCTTGGACAGGTCGTATTCTTTCTGTTCGATAACCTTTTCTTTCTTTGAGAACCAAAGATAGAGCCCAATGCCACAAAGGCTAGCAGCGAACAGGCTGGCAATGATCGGGATCCATGACAGCGGTGTTTCTTTTGCATACGGGCAGGAGTCAATACCGCATGCTTCAACCCCTACGCCGCCGCAGCTTTCAATGCATGCCATTGCCTGCTGCTGGTCATATTTCACTTTCATGAAGAGCATCAGCCCAAGAACAAGCAGGCTGATGATGACAATGATGCCGCCGAGCTTTCTGGAATCCATGTGACACGGAGAGGATGGTATTATAAAAAGGTATGTTTTGTCATGGCTCTGTCCTGAATCCCCCTATTTTACAGCCAGCTCACTTCACTTTATACGTTCCAAGCTTCTCAATCTCTTTTTTTACCCTGCCGATGTCAAAACCTTTTTCATGCTCCACGACAGCTTTGCCTGACGCGGCATCAACCTTGCAGGAGATGACGCCAGGAATGTCAGCGCAGGCATCTTCAATGAGCATCTTGCATGATGTGCAATGCATGCCTTGGATGGTTAGTGTCGTTTTCATTGTTCGCCCCCCTCTGATGCCTTGTATGATACGTATTCAATGAGGATGTCATCCTCATCATGCATGATATACTTTTCAAATTCTGTATTTTCAACGCCGTTCACCTGCATGTTTAGCGTGCCGCTTGCCGTGCAATATTCAAAAATACAGGTTGTGCTGAATGGCTTATCCCAAACGTAAAAAAAGTAGCCTAACGTCAATGTTTCAGGCTTTGCTGCGGGATTGAGGTTTTCGATGTGGATCGTCCCATCATCTTCATGCGTGTGTGTTGGTGACATATCCATGCCGCTTAATTCTGTATCAATGACACGGCCGATTTCAACGCCTATACCCTCCGGCAGGTACACTTGTTTTCCATCTATCATGATGGTAAGCTTGGGATGCCAGTGCGTCTGTCCTGTTGGAACAGCCTCCCTGTTAGGCTCTTCTTTATCATCGTTAGAAATAGCGAAGGCCTTGGCATCGCCGCCAAGAATCACATAAGCTCCAATCGCAAGAATCAGTATCGTGAGAACAATGCCTGCCTCCTTGCCGATGCTTCTTTTCCTGCCTGCTGTTTTTTTCATCCAAGTTCTCCTAAACTAAGTTCTCCTGAAAAATCTTGCCGAAATCCTATGCAAGCCGCAATCCTATGCGGTCACGATAAAGTCCCCCAGATGGGATCCCATGCTGCAGGTGAATTTTGCAACGCCCTCTCTTGTAGGAATGAATTTGAGAACGGTTTTTCCTAGGGATAAGACGTGGGCTACGCCATAATCAGGGATGATCATGGTCCCCATGCATCCGCCTAAGCGCAGTTTCGTGTCAATCTCCAGCTCAACAGGGATGCCCTTCTTGACACTGAATGTGTTGGGGAAGAAGCCATTTTCTCTGGAAATCTCCATTGAAAGCTTCTGGACAAAACAGTCCTGGATTTCTGGATTGCAGGCGGCATCAGCAGGGGATGGCGGCGGCAGCTTGCCTGCACTGCCAACGCCAAGATTCTGTACGTTGGCAGCTTGATTACCTTCAACAACATTTTCAACAACAGTAAACCTTGCGCCTGGCGTTGTCATGCCCATGCTGCACGAGAATGGGAGATCACCTAACTGAGTCGGCGTAAAGGTTATCGTTTTCAGCTGGTTTGACGGCAAAAACTCGGTAATTCCCAATTTACGAAGCGTAATGACCTGCGCGCAGCCAGCTGCTTTTGTTCCGTCAATGATCCAATCGACAGGGATGCCCTGCATGACAGTGAACTGGGATGGGTAATATTCATAGCCGACAATGCTCATGTGTACGGCCTGCCTGCCGTTGACGAGCCGGACATTCGGGTCAATAACCTGCTGGACAGCCTGCTGCGCGGCAGGCGCCTGCTGCGGAAACACATTGGCAGAAGATCCTCCGCCGAAAACAGCCGGAAGACTCAGGGGAATGCCGGCCAGCGCAAGGCCGCTTGGAAAATTAAAGACGGCAAGAAAGATGACCAGCACGGCAGAGAATGTCACGAAATGCCGCCGGACATTTCCGCTGGCAAAACTGGATATGGCGCCGACAGACAGGAGCGAAGGAAGCGTTCCGAGAGAAAAGGCAAGCATGGTCAAGGCGCCGCCAATGATGCTGCCCTGGCTCAGGACGTAGAGCTGGAGCGCCTGCGTGAAGCCGCAGGGAAGGAAGAACGTGGCAGCGCCGAAGCCAAATGACGCTGCGCCGCTTGAAGCTGCTGAAGCGCTGGAACCACTGGAATCATAAAGTTTGTGAGCGATGAATTTTGGCATCTTGAGCTGGAAGCGGTTCAGCCATGGAATGATGTGGAGCAGCTGGATCCCCATCAGCAGCATGAGCAGGCTGGCAAGGATGGTCATGATGCCTGTAACAAATGGAGAGAGCGTGATCATTGATCCCAGTGCACCGACGGCGCCGCCGAAGACGGTGTAGGAAACGATCCTTCCTGCATTAAAATACGCGTGAGGGATGAATTTCTGCCTGCGGGTCGCATCCTTGTGCTTCTCATTATATTTTGCAGCGACGGCAAGAAGAAGGCCGCCGGCAACCGCAAGGCAGGTGGAAGTTGCTGCGACAAGGCCGATGAGGAAGGCAGCCCCAAAGCTGACCTGATCCGGAATGCCAACGCCTTTGGGAAGGATATCAAACTGCCTCAGCAGAAGATACAGGCCGATGATGACAAGGACAGCTGCCCCAATCTCCGCATACTTTCTTGATGTTGGGATCCTGGGTAGAGTGTTGCCAGAATAGCCTGCTGCCGGCTGCGCCATGCTTTCGCCATGGATCGTTTTCTTGGCATGAAGAGTGTACTGCGAATCATTTAATGCTGTCTGGAGATCATCAAGCGTGGTAAAATCTGCGCAGGCGACCCGCGCCTCTTCCTTGCCCCTGCTGACCTGCACTGCTTCCACGCCAGGCACGCTCTTCAGCTTTCTTTCTAACAATACCTCACAGCTTGAGCACGTCATTCCCTTGACTGACACAATGATCGTCTTCGTCTTTTCTTCCTTCGTATGTGTTATGTCGTTCAACAATAATCACCCTCCAAAGAGAATTGAAACTGAAATAGTTTATAAATATAATGTGAAATTGGTTTCATCTTGCCGTGTATTTCCTCATTCTCCGCTGTTCTCCCTATTCTTCACTTTTCGTTCATATCTCCTTTTTTCTTTCATATCTTCTTTATATCCTTTTCTTCCTCAGCAGCAGCGAGTTCGTCACGACGCTCACCGAGCTCAGCGCCATGGCGCCGCCGGCGATGATCGGGCTCAAGAGCCACCCTGTCACCGGGTAGAGCACGCCAGCTGCAATGGGGATGCCAATGATGTTGTAGATCAATGCCCAGAACATATTCTGGCGGATCTTGGCCATAGTCATCCTGCTGAGCCGGATCGCCCGCGGAACATCCACCAGGCTGTTCTTCATCAGGACAATGTTTCCAGTTTCCATGGCAACGTCTGTCCCAGATCCCATGGCGATCCCGATATCTGCCTGAGCGAGCGCTGGCGCGTCATTGATGCCGTCTCCCACCATGGCAACCTTTCCTGACCGCTGAAGCTGGCGGACATAGCGCGCCTTGTCTTCCGGCAGCACGTCGGCAAAGACGTACGTGATGCCTGCCCTTTTCGCGATAGCTGCTGCTGTCCGCTTGTTGTCGCCGGTGATCATATACGGCACCAGCCCGAGGCTTCTCATCAGCCGGATGGCAGCAGGAGAATCCTCTTTTATCTCGTCAGCGACGGCAATCAGGCCGAGGGCGTTCTTGCCGCTGGAAACCACCATGACGGTCTTGCCGTCGTTTTCTAAGCGGGCAATATCATCCTGAAACGAGGAGATAGAGATCTTATTCTTGTCCATCAATTTTGGATTTCCAATGCAGTATGCCTTGCGGGCGATGGCTGCCTCGACCCCAAAGCCTGGAATGGCCTTGAAGGAGGACACCGTGTGCAGTGAGGCGCCAAGCTGGCTTGCCTTGGCGACGATGGCATCTGCCAGGGGGTGCTCGGACTTTTTCTCGATGCTGGCAGCAATTCCCAGCAGCTCTTTTTTCTCTTTTTCAGATCCGCTGCCAGGAAGAACACCAGGAAGAACAATATCGGTCACGTCAGGCTTTCCTTTCGTGACCGTGCCGGTCTTGTCCAGCACGACGTACTTCACGCGATGGGCTGTTTCCAGGGCATCCGCGCCCTTGATGAGGATGCCATTGGCAGCCCCTTTTCCGGTCCCCACCATGATTGAGGTCGGCGTTGCCAGCCCGAGAGCACAGGGGCAGGCGATCACCAGAACAGCGACCGCCGTGATCAAGGAAAATTCCAGTGACGACCCTGCAATGAAGAGCCATGTGAAAAAGGTGAGGATCGCGATAAGGATGACGATGGGAACGAAATAGGCAGATATCTCATCGGCAAACCGCTGGATCGGTGCCTTCTTGGTCTGGGCTTCCTCGATCAGCCTGATGATCCTGGACAGCGTCGTGTCAGCCCCGACCTTGGTTGCCTTGAAGGTAAAGCTGCCATGCTTGTTGATGGTCGAGCCAATCACCTGATCGCCTTTCTTTTTTTCGACAGGGATGCTCTCCCCTGTCACGAGACTCTCATCAATAGACGAATGGCCATCGAGGACAATGCCGTCCACAGGGATCTTCTCACCGGGCTTGACCACGACAGTATCGCCTGCCTTCACGTCGTCAACAGGGATCTTCATCTCTTTGCCGGCGCGGATGACGGTGGCAATCTTTGCGCCGATCGTCATGAGCTTCGTGATGGCCTCGCTTGTTTTTCCTTTCGCCACAGCTTCCATATATTTGCCGAGAAGGACAAGCGTGATGAGGACAGAGGACACCTCGAAATATTGCCCCTGCATGGGATCAAAGAGGACGGTGTACACGGAGAACAGATACGCTGCGCTCGTGCCGATCGCAATCAGCGAATCCATGTTGGCGGTCTTGTTCTTGAGCGCAGCCCATGTCCCTTGGTAGAACGGCCAGCCGATATAGAACTGGACTGGGGTTGCAAGAACCCACAGAAGATAGTCGCGGAAGGGAAGGTCGAGCCCAGCGTACATGCTCATCCCGACCAGAAAGGCAGGGATGGAAAAGACGCAGCTGAGGATAACCTTAAACTTGAGATCGTGAAGCTCGCGCTTACGGAGCATCTCTTCGCGCTTGAAGCTGTCGCCCTTCAGGATCTCCGCGCTGTAGCCCTTGGACTTGACTGCCTGAATCAGGGCTCCCTCCGATGCTCGAGCAGGGTCGTGGCGCACCGTCGCTTTTCCCGTCGAGTAGTTTACCACGGCAGAGGAAACGCCGTCTACCTTCTGAAGCGCTCTTGTCAAGATGGTGGAACAGCTGGCACAGTGCATGCCGCTGATGCGAAGCGTTGATTGCTGGAGCGGCGGCGTCATTGTCTTGAGTGGTGATCGTGATGGCTATGGCGCCCCACGAGTTTCGAGCAGTAGTTGTCCATATGATGGTCAATCAGTTCCAGCAAGGGCCGGATGGTGGTCTTGTTGAGCGTGTAATAGCGGCGCTTTCCTCTCTGCTCGGCGAATAGCATGCCGCAGCGCTCCAGCCGCTTGAGGTTGTGGGACACCATGGTCTGCTCGAATCCGGTGGCAGCGCAGATCTCCGTGACGTTCTTCCCGCTTTTCTTTCCCTGCCGCAGCGTATTGATGATCTGCAGCCGGTTCGGGTTTGCCAGCGAGCCGAAAAAGAGCTGGTAGGTCTGGAGAGTGTGTTGAAAAGCTGGTTTCACAGGTGATAGAAATATCATATGATATATAAATCTTTCCTTGTAGTGTAATACTTCAGCTTTGTGAAGCGTTACCGTCCAAAGGTCGAGCCTCTTCTGGATAATTATCGAACTGACAAGGGGGACGTCTCCTTGCGAGATGCCAAAAATCAAAAGATTTTTGAGCATCCCTTACGGGGAATGTCAGTTATCAATCATATTCTGCAGAGGCGAGAAGATGGTAACGCTTCACAATGAAGCAGGGAGAGCATCTTCGAAATCCTCGACGTGAAATGGAGGGCGCTGCGTCCCCGGATGGGGCATCCCCCCGCAACGCGCCCGACAGAGAAATGGAGAGAATTTCGACCTTAATGATGCTCTCCCTGCTTCAGGAAGCTGAAGTATTACCTTGTAGTTTTCTTCCTCTCCGAAGAGCTACAATGCAGCATCGGAAGAAAACTACAAGGCGTTTTAAGAATACGTTCCATCCGGACAACTATAGAGAGTTTTGAATAACCATCAAATTTTGTCAAAACTCTCAATAGAGCCGATTTGACACGCTAAAAATTCCGCCATTCCTTGAATGGTGGTTTACTGCGTAAACCACGCATCAATCTGTGGAATTTTGGCGTGCTCAAAAACCACGCGTTACACGGGATGGCTGGCAAGGGCATACTGCCTGTCATGCCACCCGTCAGAGACGAGTGGTTTTTGACAAACCAAGATACACTATTAAAACATGGTTTTTCAAAGCTCTCTATGATGTGTTGGCGGGCCGCCTTCGCTTTGCTCGGCGCCCAAGATCAGTGTTTTTTTACTCAAAAACAGCGATTTGACAGTTAAGAACGAAGAAAGATTTTCTACAGAGCCTAACGAGACAGAAGATTTAAAAGCAGAAGAAGTTCATAATTTAATATGGGCTTTTATCGAACTCTTTTATCAGCGATTTTGTTAATTTCAGTAATATTCGTAACTGGATGTAGTAATACTAAAAATTGTAAATCCGATGGAGATTGTTTTCAAGAATCACTAAAAAATTGTGATAGTGCAAAAGCAACACTACCATCTTTGATGGGGGATAGGATTTGGGAAATAACTGGGAAAGAAAATGATTTTTGTAAAATTCGTTACACCATTAACACAGTTTATACCATTGAAAGGGATTGTTTTATCAAGAAAACTGTAATTTTGAATGGCACTTCCAAGATTAAAAAACTTGCTGATATGAATTCACAATTAGAAAATTGTGAAGAAGCTGTTATTAGTTAGGTGGCTAACTAACTCATCTCCCGATAATTGAAAAAGCTAAGTAAAGAAAGAATTTCTACAGAGCCAAGAAACGTCTTGCTTCTTACAAACCACCATCACGCAACCGTGCAAACAACTTCAGAATCCTTAATGCCGGCATCCACAGCTTCTCGGACAAAATCCTGCCCTTGTCGGATAAGCTTCTTGTTTCTTAAGATGGGGGTAAAGCGCAACTGAACTGTTATCACTTTATTTTCAATGGTTGTTTTAAACTCAAACTCTTTGATATTGTTTAAGGCAAGTTTTGAGAGCCTAAAAACAGCTGATGCATCAAATACTTGTAAACCCGTGATGAAGCCTTCTTTGTCAATGTCAAGGACAAGATTATCGAACTCTAAGGAGGTAGCGTATTCTCTCCCTTTTATCTTGAAAAGAAGGATATCATTATTGTAATCATAGGTATATTCTCCTTTTCCGTGAGCGTTGAGGTGTCTAATCGCCATTTTTTAATCTCTCAAATGAAGGAAGGTAGTTTGTGTTTATAAAAGTTATTATTTCTATTCTTGTTTCCTTAAAAGAAAAAATGATCCGCAGATATCCTTCTTTCCTGCGATAAAATGAGGCATACCGCCCATTTTTTTGAATACCGACTTTATGCGGTGTTTCGTTTAATAAAATCTTTCTTAGCTCTTCTTCTTTGAACAGGTTTCGTTGGGTGTCAGCCAAACGGTCTAACGCATGACGGCTGATGACAACCCCCTTTTTGTAACCAGAAAGCTTAGTAATAAACTCATCAATGCTTATTTCATTTATAATTCTTGTCGTGTTCACAAAAATAACAAAAAGAAAGAAGGTATAAATAATTTTTTATCATTTTCCGAAAATATTTCAACATCGCCGAATTTCTTTCAATTCTGTCAAATTGTTTTCAATCTTCCTGTATCACCTCTCAAACCTCTTCTTCGCAAATACTCTCAGAAAGAAGTTCCGCATGCTCTCGATCATGTATGCCCGATGATGCGGCAGCGTGAAGTTGTGGTCTGCCTCTTCGATGATCTCAATGATCGGGTTTGGAGCGACATGATACAATGCCCTTGCATCTTCAAAGGGATGCCGCGCGTCTGCTGTGCCATGAAAGATAAGGTAAGGGATGAGCTTCTTCTGGACATGCTCTATCACGTTATGCTTCTGCAGGTCGTGATAGAACGTATCCCTCAGGCGGATGCCGGCGCAGTCATGGATCCCGCTCTTCAGCCATTCCTTGATCTCATACTCATCAAAGTAGGACTCGAAGAACGAATCGAGATGCGCCCGCGTGCCGATCGTCACCAGCGCTTTCACCCGCGCATCGTCGAGCAGGAGGCAGGCATTCCCCCCAAGATCATGGCCGACGAGCGCTATCCGCTCTTTATCGACGGCAGGAAGAGTCTCCAGAAAATCAAGGGCATCGCAAATATCCTGCACCTGCTGGCTCAGCGTTGTTTCCTCGATGCGCCCATGGCTCTCGCCATGAGACAGGAAGTCAAAGCGCAGCGTCGCAAAATTCTCAAACGAGAGCGCATTTGCGATGTCCATGACAAGATCGCGATCCTTATTCTCAAGAAATCCGTGGTAGATGGCGATGGCAGGATAGGGTCCTGCATCGCCAGGGATGCGGAGCACGCCAGCCAAGGACTTTCCCGATTCTGTCGGCATAGCAACGCGCTGTTGGATCATAAGCGATAGTCAGTATAGCTTTTCCTTTAAAAGAGTATCTTTTAAGAATGCAGCGGCAGCCGCGACAAGCTCTTGGTAATGGGCATCTTCCGTGAAACGATGGTTCGCTCCTTCGACTGGGTGGAGATGAAGCAGGTGGTTCTGCTTCACTAATTCAACGCTCTGCTCAAAAGGAACGACAGGGTCTGCAGTTCCATGAATCACGAGCCCGGGACAAGTGATGGATGCCGAAGCGGCATACACGTTGTGGGATATCCCATCCTCGTAAAAAGAGTAGTTGATTCTTGCCATCCTCCCCTGCTTATCGAGAAACTCTTCCTTGTATCCTCGCCTTTTCCATTCCAGACGCTCCTTGCCTGTCATCAGCCTTCGAGTATAGGTGTTTTTGAAATCAGAAACAGGACAGATAGGAGTAATAGTGGTAATGTCTGTCCGTCCAGAAGCAGCAAGAAGGACTGCCATGCTGCCAAGGCTGGAGCCATACAACGCCATCCTTGTCTTGTCAACAAACGGCTGCTGTTTGACAAATTCGATGGCGGAATTCAAGTCAGCAACCCATTGACTGACCGTTGTTTCTGCAAAATCTCCCTCACTCTCGCCGTGCCCCATGGCATCGTACCGGAAAGCAGCGACAGAGGGAAGCTGCTCGATGATACCATTCATCTTGTTACGGTTCTTGTCACTGCCATAGCCATGCAGGTAGATGACTATCGGAAACGGCCCTTTGCCGTCAGGGATGTGGAAGACGCCGGAGAGCTTCTGCCCGCGGGAATTTTGAAAAAGCGTTTTTCTTTGTTCCATGCGGTCACCAAAAACTCGCCCACGATTTGCTTCGAATGCGAGTTTTGTCCCATTTAGTGAACTATATTAACGTGTCGGTAGTCTCCGCTTCGCTCCGGCGAATATTCATCTTTTTTAAGCCAGTTTTGCAGCCTGAAGTGGATTTCGCGCAAAGCGAAATCCGCTGATTTGGTGGAATCCCACATTTTGTTTTCCTTCCTCACCGCACAACTTATCGATTAACTGGAAGGAAAACAAAATGCTTTTCCAAGACAATGTCTTTTCTTTCCTCTTTCGTACAACTTTCCGAGTGTATCGGAAAGAAAAGCCATTGCTTTTGTGGGCGTTACGTATCCACACGATAGACTATCCCTTCATGTGGGACACGGACGCCTCGCTTGGCTCGGCATCCGATATGGCCGGACAGCAGTTTTTTCTTTTTTAAGCAGTTTTGTGGCCTGAAGTGGATTTTGCGCAAAGCGAAATCCGCTGATTTGGGGGACACCCAAAACTCGCCCATGAGATTTGGACGATGCGAGTTTTGTGTGATTTTTGATGGACTTGGCGGGATTTGAACCCGCAGCCTCCCCACAGCGAATGGGACGCTCTACCGTTGAGCTACAAGCCCATACTGGGTTGTGGGTGTTTGGATGTAGGTAGTGGGGTACTATGCATTCCCACTACCTACTACCCACGCCCAACAACTTATTATGGACCAGGCGGGATTTGAACCCGCAGCCTCCCCCTAGCCAAGGGGGCGCTCTACCGGACTGAGCTACTGGCCCATTTTGTTTTCCTTCCTCATCGCACAACTCATAGC
>JACPCA010000031.1 GCA_016180035.1 Candidatus Woesearchaeota archaeon | reverse complement strand
TACCCAAACGCAACGAAGATTCTTGTCCTTGAGCATGATGGGCAGGTCATCGCGGGATTTTCAGGGACGCTCAAGACAGATGACACGCTTACCTACCTGTCTCCTCAGGAGCTTGACGATGCCACTGCCCAATTTCAGCAGCACGATTATCAGGCCATGCGCGGCAAGAATTACAAGCTGTTCATCTTTTCGATAAAGGCGTTTGACCAGCTTTCTGAACAGGTCTATTTTCATGGGCAGGAGCACAACACGAGCACGATAAGAACCATCCTACTGGCAGATGATACCAGCGAAGAATATGCTTCGTACATCGTTGATCAGAAAATAACAGCAGGAAAATTGGGAGAGCGCTATCGCGATGCCGCCAAAGTCCAGCTGATAGATGAGATACGGAAGGGATTTGGCGATGACGCCTTCCTGCGCGGCGCCATCTTCAGCTCGCTGTTTTCAGCAGCTATCCTTGAAGAAGGCCAGCCGTTTGTGCTGCGTGGCATGAAAGAAGGGACAGCGGTGATGTATCCTGAAGAAGCCATGTTCCGATTGCTCCGCTTTGTCCCGCTCGCGCTCTTGAAAGACACTCTTGCAGCACCGCCGGGGCCGGCATAGAAAAAACAGGCGCGTGGGGAAGAAAACTGATTAAAGGTAAGGGAACATATTCAATAAAACACATTACATAAAACAGTGAAGGAAAAAACGGCCGGAGAAATGCTTAAAGATGATTCACGGAGGAACCATGTTTGAAAAAATAAAGTTTTGGAAGAAGGATCCGATAGCTGGAAAGGAATTTGGGCTTGGGCAGGAACCTGATTTTTCACTGCCTCCCCTTGACCAGGACAGGACAGCAGGGCTTGGCGGAACAGGACAGATCGACGCAGGGATCACCATCCCAAGCAAGTACACGGAAGATGACATGGGGCTTGGGACGCCTGTCGGGCCGGCGAAGTTTGGCGGCCTCACCCCGACATCACTCCAGCAACCACGCTCCAGCCAGCCGCAGCCAGGGCCGCAGTCCGCAGAACTGCTCGCAAAGGACTTGGAGATCATCTCCTCCAAGCTTGACGCTGTCAGAAGCTCGATAGAGGTCCTGAACCATCGCCTGTCCCTGATTGAACAGAAGCTCCAGCAGAAAAAGAACGATTGGTGACAGTGATGAAAACCTTGTTTAGCATGCTGTTCGGCATCCGGAATCCTCCTGCATCCATCGTGAGGAACAAGTATATCTACTTTTTTGTCATTGCCGGCCTGACCACTGTCTTGGACCAGGTCGCCAAGTCCGCTGCTGTCGGGCTTGAGCTTGGCGTCCGGCATCCAGTTCTCGAGCCGATCTTTTTCATCACGCGCGTCAACAATTACGGCGCATCGTTCGGCATCTTTCAGCGCCAGACCATCCCTCTGATCATATTTTCACTGGCCGTTATCGCGATCATCTTGTATTATCTGAGAATCATCCCTCAGCGCTATGTCGCGTTTGTCTCGCTCATCCTGGGGGGGACAATCGGCAACCTTGTCGACCGCATCGCTTACGGGTTTGTCATCGACTATCTTGACTTCGTCATCTGGCCGACGTTCAACATTGCCGACGTCTGCATCACAGTAGGAGCGTTAGGGACCATCTGGCACTTGATGAGAGAGAAAGAATGATGACTTGCGGTACAGATGCTCAGAATTCTTCCAGATCTTCTAATCCCTTCAGCTTGCCCTGCCGCTTGAGCCAGTCCACTTGAGAATTTCTGTATTTGAAAACGATGTCGCCTTTAGCAGTATCATACTCCCATGGCTCGACGATGACAATGTCGTTTTCTCGGACCCAGAGCTTTCTTTTGAGCCTGCCGGGGATCCGGCAGATGCGCGACTGGCCGTCAAGGCACGTCACGGACATTCTGCTTCCGCCAAGGCGCTGCTGGACAACACCGAAACTCTGCGGCGGCTTGGGAAGCTTGATTCGTCGGATCTCTTCCTCAATCTGTGCCTGCTGCTCCTGCGCAGAGAGCCTTTTCTTGTGCCCGAACTGAGGACGGCGTTCCATACTATCCAAACAACAAGGGTTTCTTTATAAAGGTTGTGTGTGTTCGAACTGTTGTGAACAAAGAGATGAGAAAATGAAACTCTATATTCCTAGCCAAGCCGAACCCTGCCAGTGCAGGACAATAAGAAGGATGACATGGCCTGGCTTGAGCTCAATCTTCGACTTGTAGTCATCAAAGTAACGGATCAAGCCCCCAGTAGAGGACGGCATTTGGATGCGGTTATCTGCCATGGAAGAAAGAAGGAGGAGGAGGTTTATAAAAGTATTGGTGGGGCGGGCGGAAAACGCTTATCGATTATTATTCATGGTTAAGGCTTAAATATCTCCAGATTCTTCCAAAAACATGAACCATAAAACAAGAACTATAGCTGCACTGCTCGCTCTTGGCTATGGTGCCTGCTTTGACAGTGTTAGTATAGATGCAACAAGGCATGATGGAGAACCCCAAGATTCTATAAATGTTAATCATGATCGCATCCTCCCTTTCTCTTCATTTGAAGAAGCAGAAGCACGTTTGCAAGAATACGCTCGACAAGCAGAGGACGAACAGGCATGGCTGACTGACAGGACTCTATGGTATGACATTGGTGGGATCTCCACCAAACACTCCAACGAAATTGATGAGGAGGTTCTCCGCGATGCTTTTTCCAGTACCCTGCAGTCCCCTCTTTTTTTCTATCACCAGCATGGGATTATAACCATTGATGAAAGTATCGTGCTGAACCCGCCCTCTGTCGCGGACATCATCAGCAACATCTTGATCAATCTCAAATCAGCGGAATATAA
This sequence comes from Candidatus Woesearchaeota archaeon, assembly GCA_016180035.1. GTDB lineage: Archaea > Nanobdellota > Nanobdellia > Woesearchaeales > UBA12501 > JACPCA01. Next base: position 2,419 of record JACPCA010000031.1, on the reverse strand, counting down.
AAAAACAGTAGTTTCGAGAGTGGCCGAAGTGCACGGGACATGGGAATTTCTGGTAGAAGACCGTTTAGATATTTTTCCTGCAGGTGCGGATCCTGTGCTCGAGGCAATGATGCCGACAGGAGATGCTATGCACGACTTGCAGCAACGGCTCTTTGATTGGAAAACAAGATATCGGAATGAAGCGCCGCAAGATCAGGCAAAACATATCTTGCAGGAATATGGAAAGATTGCAGGTATCTCCATCCGGTTTATGGGGAAGAAAGATCCATAAGTAAAAAGTGATAGGGCCGGCGTAAGCCGCCTTTTGTCAAACAAAAACAAAAAGGTTTATATAGCCAACATCACTTTTATAGGTTATGGAAAAGAAACTCTTTACCGTTCTTATCGAGCAGGACGAAGATGGGCTCTATGTGGCAAAAGTGCCAGATATTCCCGGCTGTTATACTCAAGGAAAAACAGTAGAGCAGGCCATGGAGCGCATTAAGGAAGCGATTCAAGTATGTGTAGAAGCAGAAAAAGAAGTGTACCCGCCCATGAAGTTTATTGGGGTACAACAAGTAGAGTTGCCCGTCTATGCCTAAGCTTATTCCTATTTCTGGAAAGAAGATGTGTAAAGTAGTGGAGAAGCTCGGTTTTCTGAATGTTCGCCAAACAGGAAGCCATGTTCGTTATTTTCATCCAGATGGAAGGAAAACTGTTATACCTGTTCATGGAAATGAAGAGCTTGGGAAGGGGCTGCTGGGAGAAATACTAAAACAGATAGAACTTTCGAGAGAAGAGTACGATAGATTGAGAAGAGAAGTTTGATAACCTTCCTCATTCATACGATACTTGTATCCGTATAGGTTCTTGTCCTGGAAGATAGGGCAGTTCTGCTTTTACATGGTAATCATATGCTAGGCTTAAAAATGAGGATGAAGAGTGTGAAACCTGCTTTCTGACTGAAGAGGGTATATTGTGATTTGCTGGATCAAAGGGAACCCAAAAACCCGTGTTGAAACTTGTTGGAATGTAAACTTCCGGCCAGTAATGATCATACCACAAAGGGGTTTCACCATCATCAGGGTTCTTCTTTGTTAATACCCCAAGAACCCCTCTTGCAGGGATTCCTAATGCTTGGGCAAGCCCAACAAAGAAAGTGTACACTGATTTGCAATCTCCAGAGAACATGCCTGTTTCGTAATATTCATGGATTAACTGCTTCATGTCCCATGCATCAGTAGGATGTTGATGTGCTCGCCCATTTGCTGATTCACGAACAAATGAAGAGAGATTTTTTAACACCTCATCTAATGTCTTATTGCCAGACGCCATGATCCCAGCTATCTCTTGTGCTTCATCAATTGGCTGGAGGTAGTCTCTCCCGATACGGTAAGGTATGTTGTGGCGTAAAAATTCAAGTGACGGAAATTTTGACCTAAAGCCGCTTCCAAACAAACTTCCCCCTAAGAATTTAGCGTGCTGGAAGATACGGGATGCTCTTTGTACTCCAGAATCATAATGAGTTGTAAACCTATAAGTATAGCTCGATCCAGTTTCTGATAGTGCTGAACGTCGAACCCATTCCTGCAGGTTATCTTCACCGAATACTACATTGCTCGACGGATATGTCCTGAACTCATGTGCTCTCTGAGGGGTACTGTTTCCTTGCAAGAGATAACTACATTCTATAAGAACGACAATGTTTTTTCCTTGAACTACCCGGGCAACGAGGGTGTGGCGCCTGTGTTTGAGAATAGGGTGATTCGGCGGAATTTCAGCCCATTCATTTTCAACAAGCCCGATTTCTTCAGGCTCTTCATGCTTTTGTTCACGGATGGAGTCCCGTTCAAATTCTACTTTTAACAGTTTCATAGTGCAATCCTTATAACAGGTTATCCCTCTCTTTTTTATTAGCAAGAACGTGTCAGATGAAAAAAGCGATAGGGCCGGCGTAAGCCGCCTTTTGTCAAGCCCAAAGCAGCAAGGAATGCTGCCGATGGCTTGTCTTGACATTCAACTGAGCGTCGGTAAACGACTTGCACCAGCTAGGGCTCACCGTTTCATCCATTCCACGATCCAATTGCTCTGTTGGTTAGCTCATCCCTGTCGCCAGAGACTTCACAACATCATCGGTATCCTTGCGGGCTGGCTCGTGGGGGTCTCGTTTCTGAGTGGTTGCCGCCCCTTTCAGGGCCTCTCCCTTTCGGAGAATAGCTTCCATGGTTTCCCAAGAGTGGGCGGACTTTCCTCAGCGCAGAGCGCCGGCAGTCAAGTGCCGACCCTATCAAGAAAGAGAGAGATGTCACTTGCTTAAATAGGTTAGGGTAAGGTATATAAATGTGTTATCCGTTTATTATTTCCCTTCGATAGTTTGTTTTGTTTCATGTTTATTAAGCCTCTGGTCTCATTTTGCGTTGGAATGCTTGTTCTGGGGTTT
>JACPCA010000052.1 GCA_016180035.1 Candidatus Woesearchaeota archaeon | reverse complement strand
TACGAAGGTTACGACAACTACCTTCACGCAGTAAAAAGAAAATCACGGCAAAAAAATTTGACTAAAATGTTCAAATACATAGGTCTTTAGCTATAATGTCATCGTTAGTTTTGATTCCGAATTTAAGGAATTTCGTCAGCGAGGGTTCACTTTTCCGCCAAATTTATTCTTTTATCACGATATATCTTGGCCAGAAACAATTGGCGTTTTAATTAACGAACACAAGTTTACTAAAGAGGAAGCGATTGCTTCTATGACAAAACTAATTTTAAAATTTAACCTCACTAAGATTCAGCGGATAGATTCTGATTATCTGTTTGAAAAAATGGTTGAAGAAGCCAATCAGCGAGTTGTACAAAAATACAGCAACCAAAGACTAAAAATTGGAGAGCAGGATATTATTATCATTGGCGGCTTTTTGAGAGAAAAGATTAACATTATCCATTCTGGAGACAGGGGATTCTTGAAAACTTGTGAAGAGTTGAGCTTGAATACCATCCCCCTTCCAGCGCGAGACTTTGCTAAAGAGAAAGAAATCAAAAGCTGGATGAAGAAGGGAAGAAGTTAAATAGATTTGCTAAGATATTTTTGATAAGCTTGTTCTCTACTTTCTGATTTGTCCCAATTTTTACTCCTGAAATCTTGAAGTGAGTTGAGAGTTTGTTGATTTTGCTTCGGCGTGATTTTCATGCCATAAATCATCCTAAATTTAAACGATTCCAGCATCGACTTTGACATATTCATAATCTGACCTAAAATCCGCTGTTCAATCTCATCAAAGTTCTTTTCGTTCAATTGAATCTGAGCTGCCATGGCTGATAAGAAAGAAGCCCTATTTAAATAGTTTTCTTCTTTTTTGTGGTGGGGTCTTCATTACTGGCATCAAATGGGAAATAGTCAATTTTGTAGTCATAATAGAAGGGAACAATCTCATAATCAACAATGACGTCAGAGAGCTGGTCCTGCATTTCCCTAAGAAGTTTTCTGAAGTCTTTTTCATTATTGCATTCGACATCATATTCATAATCCCATTTTCCGACAACTTTTTCGATAAAAATGATTGAAGGGTGAAATTTTCCAAACGTGATGAGTTTTTTTTCTTTGGCATCATCAATATTATGAACAGTCAACAATAGTTTGAAGCAACAGCATCCAAACAGGGTTGGATGAAGCGCAGGGCTATATCCTTGAATGATGCCATTCTTTTCCATTATCTTGATACGCTGCCGTATAGTTATAGGGGATAATTTTAATTGTTTAGAGAGTTCTACATTTGGCGCGTGTGCATGCTGTGATAATGCTTTCAAGATGCGAAGGTCAGTATTGTCAACCAATTTTTGTTGTGGAACCCCCCCAAAATAAACAATGGTTCTGTCGTCTTTTTTTCCGTCAAGAAGATACCTTCTCTGAAACTGGTGCGAATCAATAAAAGCAACAGTTTCTCTGTTCTGAAGATTATCTGGAAATTCTGCAACTATTTCCTGAAGGATTTTTGAAAAATGCCGGATATCAATTGCAACTATATCAACAAGCAAATCCCATCGGCCGCCGATGCGTGCAAGCCAAAAGACGTTCTTGTTGCGTATAAAATAGTTGAGGATAGCTTTCTCTTCCTCTTCATTAGTCTTTGACAATCGAAAGAAGACCCTATAAACGCCCATTTGCAGTTTGCTGATGTCAAAGATAGCCACAAAATTAGTAATGACGCCTTTTTTGAGAAGATTCTGGATTCGATAATGCACAACCTGCTCGGACAGCTTGACCTGTTTTGCAATGGACGACAGTGGTTGTCTAGCGTTCAGCATGAGCTCGTACAGGATTTTTCTATCATGATGATCAACGGTTACTTGCTGCTCAAGCAGATGGTCAATCAGCTGTATGTGTTCCATTTTTTATAAAAAGATAGTTTAGTATATAAATCTTATCTATTTATAAAAAAATAACATAATAAGTTTTAAATATAAATAACATATCCTCCTTTGAGGGTGGTTATCATTTGGGATTAGGCAGTATCAACCAACCAAGGAAAATGGTAATATTATAAAATGACACTATCATGTATCGCTCCGCAATTTGGCCATCGTGATCAGCCCTTCACTGTTATTGGCGGGCAAGGGCTGTTCATTGAAACAAAGGAATATGGCCAACTCTTTGATGCAACTGCTGGTTATTGGTACAACATTCTTGGCATGAGGCATCCGGAGCTTATGAGCATAAAAGCAGAGCTTGGTGGCGTCGTTTCACATCTTTATGAAGATTGGACAAACCCTTGGGCTGAAGATCTTGCATTGCGATTGTGCAAAATGACGGGAAAGCAACAAGCTATCTTTGCTGCCACGGGATCTATGGCATGCGAGAATGCACGAAAAGAAGCAGTAGCATATCATCTCTCAAAAGGAAGAGGTGAGCATGATCTTCTTTTTGCGGCTATAAACGGGGGTTATCATGGCTCAGTGGGGCTTATGCTTGACATAGCCGATCCAAGAAAAAACAAGGTCATCATTAATGGGCCAGTGGTGTATCCTAATAATGCTTCTGCTAATAATGCTTTTGAAGAACATAAAAAATACCTAAGCTCTTTTGAAGATAAAATAAAAGAACAAGAGAAGAAGGGAAAGAAAGTTGCAGCGGTATTCTATGAGCCGGTCATGGGTGTTCGGGGGGCGGTTGAACTGCCAAAAGAATATATCCGAGGCATTCAAGCAATATGTAGCGCTTATGACATCTTACTGATTGCTGATGAGGTAACAACAGGCTTTGGAAGAACAGGGGTCATGTTTGTATCACAGCAATTTGAAAAAGATGGCATCAGGCCGGATATAATCTGTCTTGGAAAAGGATTATCTGCAGGCCATTATCCAATTGCGGTTACGTTAGTCAATGAAAAAATTGTTGAATCATGGAAAAGTCTTGAAGGGGAAACGGAAAGAGAATTTGCGTATGTTCATCGCCGTGGAAACGGGATTGCTGGCACTCCTGAAGGCGCTGCTATTGGGCTGCAGGTGATAAATACTCTTGAACGTGATCACCTCCCAGAATTGACCAAACAGCTTGGTGGATACGCTCTTCGGCGGCTTCAACCGTTAACAAAATTGCCAAACGTGAGAGCAGTCCGTGGGAAAGGGCTTCTCATCGCCATTGATGTTAAAGATTCACTCTACGCCAAGCACATCAAGGAGCGGCTGAGAAAAGAAAAAAAGATAAATATGATCCCTGAAGGCAGGATGCTGATGTTTTGCCCTGCGTTTACCATCACTCACAATGATATTGACAGAGTGGCATTAAGCCTGGAGGATGTTCTTGAATAAGGATAACAGATACATCAAACCATCACTCCCTCCCGCTCACCGTCAGCTTCTCAAACCGCACCGCCTTCGGCCCCGAATAATCAGGGATGGTGATGGTCTCTTCTGAAAAGTACACATTCGCAAACGCTTCAAAGACGTTGCCGGATACCATGCCGCCCTTGAACGGGAGCTTCTGGCCGTCCTTGTGCAAATACCCGAGGCGGATCTCTGCAGCAAAGTCGCCGGACAGCGAGTTCGGCACAAAAGAGGAGAATGACACGATCTCGATGCATGGCTGCTGATACAGTTCCTTAACCGTCTTGCTTCCTGCGCCAAGCTCGATCACGCCAAGCGGGCCGGAGGGCTGGATCTTCAGGTAATCCGCAAACCGCTTTGAGGCGACAAAGCCGACAAAAATTCCCTTGTCGATAAGCACCTGCCGCCGGGCTGCGATGCCGTCCCGATCAAAGCGTTGTGATGCAGGATTCAATGGCACCAGCGGATCATTGACAAGAGTGATCTTGTCGCCCTGAACCTTGCCGGGAATGACTTGCTTCCCTTTCTCATACCTTGCCAGTCCCATGTAATGGGTTGAGCCGAACGTGTGGGCTGTCAGCGGGGCGTCATCAATACGAGGGGCGAAAAAGTCAGGGATGGCATCCTCCGAGAGGACAACTGCCCCAGTAAACAAGCACGGCGGCGATGAGGAAAGCACGTCCTTGGCGAACGTGACATATTTCTTTACAAACGCCGTGACATCAACGTCTGACAGGCGTGACACGGTCATGGCAGGAAAGAATTCGCTCTCCCGTTTTCCGTCAACGGCAGTTATCACCGTCTCTATATAGATCTCTGTCGCTTTCTGATGCACATCAACCCCCTTGCTGTTCAGGACGCGCCTTTCCGTGATCGAAGCATGGATTTCCATCCCGTTCAGCTTGACCCCGCCATATTTTTTGAACTCCCCGGAGAATCGCTCTCCAAGCTCGGCCAAGAGGGTATGGACGCCGTTCTCTCCCTTTCCATCGCTGGCAGCAGCTATGATCTCGGGGTCAGCAAGCTCGATTGCCGGAGCGTTTGCAAAGGAATCATCCGGGATGTCAAAATCTTCCTTATCCGTAAGCGTGCACGCAAAGAGCGCGTCTTGGATCTGCTGGCGGATCGCGTTCTCGTTATTGCTCAGGATGGGGAAGCTGCTCTCGCCCATCAATCTCTTTCCACTCTTCCCTTGTTTTACATAGGCGGTCGCTGTCAGATCGTGCCGTTCGGATTGCAGGACATCCTCCAGTTCCGCTCCTTTGGTGTAGTACACATTCCAGCGGTGGGTATGCTCATGGGCAAGCTTCCAATCAGCCGCCTTTTTTTCTTCCCGCGCCCTTGCAAGAAGCGAGCGCGCTATCTCCAGTGTCGGATAAAATAAGGGAGGAATGGTTGTCATGAGAGTTCCACCTGCTTGACATGGAGGTACGGGCCGCCGTCGGCAACGCGCACCCATTCCTTGTGGCCCTTGCCGCACGAGCCGACGCCCTCGACGAGGAATTCCTTGCTGATACCGGCGATGCTTCCCAGGATGCTCGGGAGGAAGCCAGTCATGCCGACCTCGTAGAACAGTTCCCCGGTGAGCTTTCCATTCTTGATGCGCTCGGCAAGGATGCCCTGGATCTGGACGCCCCAGCCTTTGGGATCCTCCATGCCGCCGCCGGTATTGTAGAGGAAGTAGCCATCCTTAATGGATGCTATCATGGCATCCTTGCTGCCGCTTCCTGCCTCGAAATAGATCGTGGACATGCGCGCGTAGGATTTGTGGTCGAAAGATTCGCATCGCCCATTGGCGGTGCGCTGCAGATGCATCCGCGCGGCAGAGGAAAGGTCCGTGATAGGGCTGCCGACAATGCCGGCCTTGACAAGATACGTCGGCGTGGCGAGCTGGCCTTCATCGTCAAAGAAGTAGCCGCCGTGCTTTCCTTCTATGGCAGGGTTTTCCACGATAGACACCGACGAGGAGGCGATCCGCTTTCCCAAATATTCTTTTGCCATGGCGCGCTCCTTATAGATCGTGTCCGCTTCCATGCCATGGCCGAAGGATTCATGGGCAAGCACGCCGCTCACGTATGGGTGCAGCACGGCCTCATACGTTCCAGGAGATATCTTTTTGGCGTCCTTGATGCGCAGGGCCATTGCCGCTATCTGCTGTATCTTCTCGTCAGAAACATGGGTTACTTCATAGCCTGGCTTGAAGAAGCTCTCGTAATGGTAGCGCGTGTCGCCATCGCTGGTTTTTACCAGCGGCATCAGGACGATCCTGCATCCGGTGATATGCTGCGAGAGAAGCTTGTGCTTGCTGGCGAACACTTTCACTTCGCTGAACTCGCCAAGCACAACTTTGGCATTGGCGAATTCCTTGCCGGATGCCATGATCTTGCCGTATGTTGTGGTGCAGAATGCCACCTTGTCTGCAAGCGGGACAGCAGCAGGGTCGATGAGGGGCTTGCTGGAAAAGTCGTGCTGGAGCTGCTTCTCCGGCGGAAGTGCGACGGCAATGCCAGGCTTGTGCCGCGCGATATGGTGGGCGACGTGGCGGGCGAACGTGTGCGCCTGCTGGAGCAGGCCGTCTTCTGTTGTCCATGACGTGCCGTGCTCATGGAATGCCTGGCCGTCAAAGATGCGGAACTTCACGCCGCGGTCGCCGCTCCTTTCTTGTTCTTCGAGATGCGGCGGGTTGTCGTGGAAAGATAAAGCGCATCAGCATATCTTGCTTCGGTGGAGAGGATGGCGATGGCTTGCTGGAGGGCGCGCTTAGCTGTTTGTATCTCTGCTGTGGTGTCGTTTGTTGGAGAGGGCATGAAACTTCAGAAGAAGACCCCTCTTTAAATTGTTTCCGATTTACTCCCACTGCTCCCTAAAGATGTCTTCCTTTCTCATGCCAATATCCAGAAGCATCTTCTTGGCGGACTCGACCATGCCTGGCGGGCCGCAGAGGTAGGCATGGATGCTTGATCCGAGATTGCCGGACGAGATGCGCTCTTTTGCAATGTCCTGCACATATCCCCGCGAGCCATCCCAATCAATATCCTCTTTTGTGCTGATCGTTGGGATGGCCTGAAATGTCGGATGCTGTTGTGCATAGGACAGCAGCTCGTCGCGGTAGATGAAATCATGCGGATACCGGAAGCCATAATACAGCGTCGTCATGACTGGAAATGAGGATGCTGCCATGGTGCGGATCATGCTCATGATCGGGGCGATGCCGGTTCCTGCGGCGATGCAGGCAATCTCTCCTGGAAGCGGAGCCTGAAGAACGTATCTTCCATACGGGCCTTCGATGTCGAGCTGGCCACCCTTCTTCATCTTGAACAGGAGGGGAGAGAGCTTTCCGTCCTGATATTTTTTAACGCAGAGCTCGATATGCCCTTTTTCCAGCGGCGATGACGCGATCGAATACGCGCGCCTGACTTCTTTTCCTTCCTTGTCCTTCAGGATCACCATGACAAATTGGCCGGGAAGGAAAGAAAAGTCATGCTGGCCTTCCAGCTTGAGATGGTACAGGTTTATCTCTGCATTGACGGAGAGGACTCTTTCAATGGTCGCTTTCCGCCGCTTTCCGTTGATTGGTGGCTGAGCGGTCATGGGCATTCATCCTTGGTAAGAACGTTCAGTTCTTTCCTTTTTCTTTCTCTCCTTCCTGCTCGTCTTCTTTCTCTTCTTCCCGGAGAAGCTGGTCATACAAGGGATCGTTCTCGACACCGCCCATCTCTTCCAGAAGCTCAAACTCTTCGGGCGGAGCGCCGCATTTTGGGCAGAACTGCGGCGGCGTGTCGCCTTCGTGGATGTAACCGCAGGCAAGGCAGCGCCACTTTTTCACGCCAAGTTTCGTGCTTTGGCTCGTGCCATCGTTTGGATGGCTGGTCATTTCTGCGTCCTCCGCGATCCTCCTGTCTTGTACTTCATGTAGGAGCCCTTTGCCTGCTGGGATGTCTTTTCTTCCGGCGCAATGTCGTACTCGTTCCGCTCATCAAAGCCGCAGTCCTGGCAGGTGATGCAGGGAATACCCTGATAGTCTTCCCAGGCGACGTTTGATGACCGGCATTTGGGACATTTTGATGTCATGCTTTGAGAGAAAAGAGGGTGGTTTAAAAAAGTTTCTGAGAGGATGGTTCAACAGGAGATGGGATAAGGTAAGCAACTGTTACAAGTAACAAAGAGGGTAGGAACCATGTTGGATTCTATTCCGTACCTGTTGTTCAATGGCCAAGAGCGTCTGCTCAAGCCGCGGCTTTTCAGCAGGTTGAGAAAGCATGGAAACCCTGCCCAACTGCTCATTTATCACTGCTTGAACTCGTTGAAATTCCCTGCGTCGTGTACGGGACAGTAGAGCGAGACTTATCAAAACTGGGGGGATTACATATGTAAGATATTGCACGGGAAGTATCAGGGCGGGCAGAGCAACAGCAAGCCAGCTATGCCCTACGAGTTTAGCTCTGTCACGTTCTACGCGAAGCTGACGCTTCATAGCGTAACGGTACAAATTGTCAATCCCCTGTCCTGTTCGGCTATACTGCTCTTCGTCAGCGAATGTCCTGTGCTGATAAAATGCTTTAAGATCACCGATCAGCACTCTTGCCACGGGCATTAACCGGTCAACTTCTTGCTGCGGACTCCGTGCGTCATCAACAAGATTTGCAATACCATCCATCGCCGCCAATATTCTCAGTTGATACACTGGGAAACAAGGTGGCGCTTCTATGGCCTGATCTGCAGTAGTTTGTTCCATATCAGGAGCGAACAGAGAGAAGTTTATAAACCCTTGCCTTACCCTTCCACCACTTCCGTCTCCTGGCACGCGCCAAAGCTGCATCCGAAGTTGCAGTTCGTCGTCGTGTGCTGGACTGCGCCGCCAGAACAGTAGTATTCCAGAAGCCGGCTGGTGGACGAGCAGCTGTCCTGATACTCTTCTTCTCCACTGGGGGAGACAAGCCGGACGGTTCCGCGGACGTAGTACTGCCTTCCGCCGTCGGTTTCTGTGCAGACCGGCTTGATGCACGCGCTATTCCTGCACCCATACTCACAAGTGACAAAGATGGGGCTGATGACACCTTCTCCGCAGACGTACTCTATCAGCATGCGGTCAATGCAGAGATCCTGCTTTTCGAGCAGGGTTCCGTTCGGGTGAATCAGCCTGGTGACACCGAGCCTCCAGGGGTCATTGCCATCCGAGTCAAGGCATACCGCTCTGCTGCGTGATGGGTCCGGCGGAGTGCCGGCGCTTATCACCGTGCCAGTTGATGGCGCGCTGCTGGATGAGCTTGGCGGAGGAGATCCTGGCTGTGCCGGCAGCTCTTCAGAAGATGGTGGTGGCGGTGCGCCAGGCCCTTCAGCCGGTGGGGTTGGAATGGCAGCACCAGCCGCAGTGCATCTTCCGTTAAGACAGCCATAATCGCATTGTTGAACATGGCGCTGTATCCCGCCGCCTTCCCGGCAGAAATATTCGACGACGCTTGCGCCATCGCAGGAGTCAGTACGGGTAGCAGTGACGCTGCCGTCATGGGAAGAAATCAAGGTTACTGTTCCTCTCTGCCAAGGAATGTCGCCAGCATCTGAATCAATGCAGGAAGATGAATAGGATGGATTGCTGTCGCTTGCTGTTCCAGGGACTGGCCGTGCTGGGCTTACCCGCCTTTGTGGAGTAGGCTGGCCGCCTTTTCCTTGCCTGATAGAGCCGAGCAATCGCCGGGCAAAGCTTTCGTCGTCCTGGACAGAAGAGCCAGTGTCCGTGATGCTGGTGTTGTCGATCCGGTTGTCAGATAGCTGAGTTCCATCGGGAGCGCAGCCGCTTGCTATCCAGAGAATGCTAAGAACGCAGAGGATGAAGAAGACATGAATAAAGGAGAGGTGCAACGCTGTTCTGTTTATCATTCTGCGAAAAAGGGGAAGTTGTTTTATAAAGTTTGTGGCGGAAAAGGCTCTGTAGAAAATGTCGTCATATCTGGGGGTGCCGCAATTAGTTTTGGAAAAGAACAATAAAACCGGCAGAGCCGGTAATGGCACACACGCGCCGCCACGACTGCTATTCTTTATCAATTCCTTTTTTTTGCGAGTCATAACTGAAAATAACAAAAATGCCCAAGGGGCATTAACGGACATCCGCGCCGTCGCCTCCGTCCGCCATTCTCATGTCCATTTTTCTTGCTCCTCAACGTTGTGGAGCAAGAAAAATGGATTGGAAGACCACAGTGATAGGCGACGGCGCCGTAACCCGTTACCGGCTCTGCCGGTTTTGTTAAAATGTGCACTCTTTATGCGTGGCGGCGCCGTAGCCCGCTGTGTCCAAAGGGCATTTTGTTATAGCAAATCTCATTGATGTATGAACAAATTTAATGAGATTCTGCTATATCAGCAGAACGTACAAAGTTCAATTATTAATACGTTCTGCTATTAGTTTTAATCAAAAACCATGATTTGGCAACTAAAAACGAAGAAAGATTTTCTGCAAAGCCGGAGGAAAAGGTTATCAAAAAGGACATATATTCTCCCGTTAACCCCCTGTTATCTTCCGGTAATCCTCATTAGAGATAAACCCGTATTCATGGAGCAGATCCAATTTGTCTTTATACCTTTTGTCGTACTGGCTGCTTCCTGGCGTTATCAAGGGCTTGTAAAAATCATAATCTCCTTCAGCAATAGGTTCGACAAACGTTGCTATATCTTCGTGAGCATTATTACAGCCATAAGCACGGACACATCCATTTCGTGGCCCGACTTGCTCATCAGCCCATGCTGCAGGCAGGGGTTCAACCATGTCAGGATCTTTCGTCAAGTCTTTCCCGTAAACATCTCCCGCGATTGCAGCCCATCTTGCCGTAAAGCTTTGCTCTCTCTCGCGCAATGATGACTCTGCAAATTGCTGTATGATCTCCGCATCTTCAGAAGTTAGGGATTGTTTTCCAAAGTATATATGCGAGAAAGTACAGCCATCGCAAGGGGTTAGGTATGTACGTATGCCATCATGATCCTGATAAACTACTTGTGGCGTAAAACCAGCGTTGTACTTTCTCTCCAATTCCAGCTGGTATTCTTTCAGCTGCCACTCTGCCTCAACTGCTTCCCTTTGTTCAATAGTATATGTGAGAGTGTGCGCCAGTTCATGATAAAATGTGGCAGGAGATACGTGGTCGCCAACAATTATTCTGTTCATTCCCAAAAAAGAACAACCACTTGCACCTTTTCCGCATCTTTCTGATAGCATGCCATCCGGAACAATTTCTAACTCCAAGACGCTTTCTCTCACTGCTGGAGGGAGGTCATCCAGCATCCTTGACATAAGGTAGGCCACATGATAATTGGCGTCAGTTACGGTTATTGATCGAATGCTGCTGTGTTCCCTAAAAGATACCTTTGCTAGCTCGTATAATGCCTCGCTTTCCCCAACATCAGCAGCGCACGCTTTACATTCGATCTCTTCTTCGGCAAAGCTCTCCGGGACAATGACATAGTTGTTGGCATTGTCAAAAACAATTTTTTCTTTCTCTGCTCCTGTTCCAAGAAGATTATTCCCTGCTTCATCCTGCAGCAGCATGGTGAACGGAACACTATTTTTTTCTTCATTGCTGATCAACCTGCCAAAATAAAGAAACGTCGAGCCATCTTCAACAAGAGAGATGTCTTCTCCATTAATTATTCTTACATCAATACCATGATTCCCCTTTCTCACAGAAACGAGCGGGATGAGGTCTTCTCCACGATGCTGAATGGTGATCTCCGAATTATATCCAGGAGACATTTGGAGATAGTCATCTTCTTCAGCATCAAGAAATACGTTGGTTGGCAGAAAAGATAAGGAAAAGCCGCTTGTCAATCCTTGTCCAAAATACATCTTTCTCCTTTCCACATCCATGGAGATTGCAGCGCCTTCATGCCGTTCCCCATCAAAATACAGGTTCAGTCCCCCTACGGCTGCCACATGGCTTATCGTAACATGATTAACGGTTGCGCTATCACCAGGCTGAATATACACCTGCCCATTCTTGAAGCTTATTTGTCCTTCAATGGTGTTTCCTTGATACTGCATTTCTCTATCTTTCCATACTGATACACTTTTTCCCTCCTTCTCTTTAACCACCTTCCTTGCTGTATCAACAGTTATCTCATCACCAGCGGGGATGGTTATTTCTGTAACTCCATCCGGAAACAGAATTTTTATTTTTTTTCCCAGCACATGAAACTCAGTGCCGCTTGGATAGGTTCCCGGTATAGAAACAGAATCCCCATTCATAATAGTTACTCCAGATATAGAATAAGAATACGCGGCAGAACCCTCAAACACGGCCAGAATACAATCATGGCATCCAAGATCATTCACATACTTTCTGCCATCAATTTTATCGTGATGTAAGGAAGCGGCATCATAATCAACCTTGGTATAGTCCAAGTCACGATAGCCGCTGTCTGGCAGGTTCTGGTAGAAGCCATCATGCTGATACGGCTCAGGCATGGAAAAAATGTTGTTCAACTCATAAATTCTGGCATCAGTATAGTCTACTTGATCCCAATCCACCCTGCTGAGCTCCCATTGGAGCGGGTCAGAATTGGCGTAGAAGCCTTCCTGCTGATACGCAGCAGGGTCTGAATAGTCATATTCTCCTGCAGGCTGCTGGGCAAAAACAACAGGTGCGGCAGTTGATGTCATAACAGTTGATATCAAGAAGAGGTGTATCAAAAGAAAAAGAGTATTCTTCATCACGATGCTTTCCTCCACCTTTTTTCTCCAATCCGAATGTAATCCAAATGTCAATCCCTCAGCATAAACTTCTCCACGCTCTTCTTCGCCTTTTCCCGCGCCGCCTGGTGCTTCTTGAGGAAGGCGTTCAGCTTGTCCACGAGGATCATCTTCAGCTCTCCGGAAAGGAGCTTGCCGCTCTTGTAATCGTCATGAATCTTCTTGAGCTTGGCATCGTCCTCTTCAAAGAACATAAGCCATTGGTAGGCAACATCGATGTCAGGATTCCCGCCATACTTGCGGTGCTCTTCCATGTTGTCTCTACCGCCGGAGAAGGCGTACTTCATGATTTTCTTCCTCACCACGTCCGGGCTGTCGGTCGCGGCGACCAGCGTGTCCATCTCAGAGGCGCTCATCTTGCCGCCGGCAGCCAAGGCAGGGAGGAACCTGCACAGGATGGTCGCCGGCTTCGGGAAGCCGATGCCTTCAGCAACGTCGCGTGTCAGCCGGAAGTGGACATCCTGGTCGATCGCGCAGGGGATGAGGCACGGCGTTTTCTTTCCTTCCATCACGGTCGGAAGGAACGCAGGGACCGACTGCATACAGGTGTAGAAATACTTGCCGACATTGTCCGAGTCTGTCAGGCCGAACAAGGCTTTGGCTGTTGACGCTGTTGTCTTCTTTGCGACCGAGCAGGCGTGCTTGTACATGTGGCCGGCGTATTCCGTGTCGATGAAGATCTTTGTCTTTTTCGGGTCGAAGCCGACAGCGATGATGTCATAGATGTTCTCCATCGTCCAGCGCTCTGCTTCCTGCGCGGTGAGGTTGTCCTTGAACAGCACCTTCTCCTCGTCAGGGATCTGGAAGAGAAGCGGCATATTGAACTTGTCCTGCAGCCACTTGGTGAACATCCACGGCACGAGGTGGCCGAGATGGACCGGGCCGGAAGGCGCGCGGCCGGTGTAGAGGTAGGCTTTTTCCTTCTTTTCCACAGCATCAAGCACTTTGTCAAGGTACATATGGGAGAAGAAGATGCCCCTGCGCAGGTAGGGATGGATCTCGCCGCCGGCAAGCTTTTTTATGCGCTTCAGGAGGGCATCGTCTATCTTTTTGACGCCAAACTGCGTGATGAGCTTGTCATAGTCAACATCGCCCTTTACGGACCAGGGCGTGACGGTGAAACTGGATTCAGGCAAACTAAGCTGTTTTATCATGATATTCCCTCTTTTTATTACAGCAGATCATATTTTTCCTTGAAAGAAGATTACATAAAAGAGCCATATAATCAAAACTATTATTAAAACAGTTAGGATCGTTTTATCCGCCTCCCCTTTTTTTGTGTTCATCGTCGTTTCACCACCATAGATAATTTTCCTTTTTGCTCAGCAAGCTCTTTTCCAATTTCATAAAATCGTTTTTCAGTGTTAAAAGATCTTGTTAATTCTTTGATTGCTGAAGTGTTTTGATTGATCCGGCCCAATTTTTCACTGAGAACAACAAAAGAAATAATGATTGCAATCCCGATAATGATAAAATTTAGCTTTTCAGGACGATAAATATACCCAACAAGCCCAAGAATTGCAAGAAATATGCTGATAAGCGTTGTGGATATAGCAAATACGGATGATACACTGCTGCTTTGGCCTTCCATATACCATCTAAACTGACTGCCTTTTTAAAGTTTGTCAAATAACCTTCTTCCCTTCCTTCTCTGCCAGATGGATCACATTTACCGGGCAGGTTTCCGCAGCTTCAAGGTTCTTCTCAACATCAGCTTCCTCAATTTCCAGCTCCTGCCAGCCGCCTTCCTTGTTCTTGCCGCCGATGATGTCGGACTTGCCGTCCTCGTTCATCTCCCAATGCTTGCCGTTCACGGCAGCGCAGGCAGCGCAGCCGATGCAGTTCGGGCGGTCATGCTGAAGGAGGAATTTTTTCTTGGATTCGGGTTCTACGGTGATTTGGTCCATTATCTGATCAGTAATCAGGCTCTTTAAAAGATTTGCGGTTTTATCGCCTTATAGAGGTTGGTATCAGTTAGCCTAACATCTCCACCTGAGGAAGCCCTCGAAAATCAGAGTCGGAGGTAAGAAGAGAAAGGCCATGAATCTGTGCTGTCATATAAATCATGGCATCAATGAGTCCAATTTTTGTTCTGCTGGAGCGAAGGTTAATATACAATTTTCCACTTTCTACTAAGATATCCTCTTCCAATCCGATAATGATACTGTTTCGCTTGATATGTTCTATAGCAACGGAAACATCACCTTTATTCTTTGTAAACCATGAGGAAATCTCTGCAAGCGTAATAGCGCTTGTTGCCGCTTCTTTGGAGAGTTCCCTCTTTACTGCTTCCCCCATGGTCGACCCTTTAAAATATTCAACCCATGCAGAAGTATCAAGAAGTTTCATGAGAATTCTCTTGTGGTCTTATCACGTTTGAAAGGTGTGAAATTCTTTGCCATACCAAATCCCGAAAAATCTTTTTTGTGAGGAAGAATAGCTACCTCAATCTCATCCCCGACTCCTACCTCAGCATCTTCGAGCTGCTGTTTTGGGAGCAATACTCCTGCAGAGGTTCCGATCTTTCGGATTTTTATCGTAAAGGCTTGCGTCATGTTATAATGTATTATAATGGTGGTATAAAAAGATAGTGGTGGTGCAGTGGATAGGTTGAGCGGCCAGCTGTACCTCACCTTTCTACGACGTTTCCAAACCTCTTCTCCACCACGCCCCAATCCACAGCGTCCATGAACGCCTTGATGTACGATGCCTTGTCCAGCTGGTAGTCCAGCATATACGCATGCTCAAACACATCCATGACTAACAAAGGCGTACAGCCGGCAAGATGGCCAACGTCATGCTCGTTGATCCATTGATTAAAAAGTCGTTTGCCAACTGGATCATAGCATAGGATAACCCAGCCCACCCCCCTCATGGCACCAACAGCAGTGAAGGCGCTCTTTGCAGCATCAGCCGATCCGAAGAGTTCAGCCATTTTTTTTACAAGAGCAGATAATGAAGAAAGCGATTTTGGCGCCTTGCTCATGTTCTCAAAATACAATTCATGCAGCCGCATGCCGTTCCATTCCCATCCAAACCTTCGCTTCAGCTCGGCAAATTCCGGCGTGCTTGCTTTGCCCTCTTTCACCATCGCCATTAGCGTATCAATCAACTTATTCGTGTTCGTGACATATCCCTGATACAGCTTGAAATGGTTCTGCAGGAGCTGGTCGCTGAACCCTTTTGTTCCTAACAGCTTGCTAAAGTCTTTTGCTTCGTATGCCATGATAGTCCCTCCCTATTCCTAATAAAATAACATGGATGGATGTCAAAAAGAGCAACGGTTATATATTGTTATCTTTTCCTAAGGTTAGTTCCCTTATCGCTGATAGGTATATGGTGTTATTCCTCCAATTTCTTATGCTTCTCATAGTTTCTAGTTTTTGGATAGCTTCATTCTTCTGGAACAAGCCTGCTTCAGTGAATACTGTGAGGAAAAACGGGCTAAACTCTGTCGATATCGTCCCGATGCTATGCCTCACTAACTTTACATCATCTGTTACTAACGCTATTTTTCTTGATAGCGCAAGGTTGAATAAGTCTTTATCCGTATCACTCACATAAGAGAGCGGTTGAAGTTGCATCGGAGCCTCTGATAGGATCATCGTTTTTTTCTTTAAAACGCGTTGAGCAATTTCTCCCAATTGGTCATTGTGGATTGCAAAATTCTCAAGTTCTCGTATCACGGAGGGGGAAGTCGTGATATGGAAGTTCTTCAGAACAATATCAAGAAGCGACACGCTTTCTAAACTAATAAATGCTGATGTGTCAAAGATGAAAGATTCACGCTTTGAGTTTTCCACGAAGCTTTCTTCCAAGATTACGACCTCGGCGAACGGATTCTATTGCGGCCTCCTTAATAAACTCCATCTCCTCCGCAATTTCCTTCCCAACCAGCTTCTCTATGCTGTCTTTAGTGATCATCCCCTTAGCGTATAAGGTGCTGAGTTCCATGAGAAGCCTGTTTTTTTCCTTCTGGGCCTCTTCAGCAAGCTTCGTCTTGATCCATTCCGAACGGTTCACTTTTAAGAGGCCAGTGACTATATCGATGTCATGGACAAGATCCTGCGATACGCGGAGGTTGAGCTGTTCGGTTTCCATTGTATTCCCCTGATGTATAGCATATGATAGCATGAGTATATATAGTTTTCGGATATTCTTCTGGTATGTCTCGTTCTCAAAAGTGGCCTACTTGGTCATTATCCGTAAATATTATAAATCGTGACTGGTGATCATGTCTTGATGAGGGTCCATAAGGTCAAAAAAGAAGATTTTGAATCATGGCTTGAGATGGGCTTATTGCTTTGGCCGAAGTATACAGAAAACGAATTGAGGAAAGAGTTTGAAAAAATTGTTGCATCCAAAAGAGAAGAGGCATTTCTTTGCGATGACGGCAACGGCGCCACTATCGGTTTCATCAATGTTTCGATCAGACATGAGTATGTTCCTGGTACGACATCTTCTCCAGTCGGGTATGTGGAAGGTATTTTTGTTCAAGAGCAGTATAGAAAAAAAAGGATTGCTCAAACTTTATTTTGGTATGGGGAAGAATGGGCCAAGAGTAAAGGCTGCAAAGAAATGGCTTCAGATACTGAATTGCGGAATGAAGCAAGCCAGAAATTTCATGAAAGATTGGGGTTTAGAGAAAAAAGCATCCTAGTGCATTTCATCAAAAAAATCTGATGGTGTCAGTTTATAAGCTTGTTTCGCCATCTTCCTATGGAAAATGGAATTCTAGATTTTTCAGTGCATCATACACTGCTTCTGGCTCAAATCCGACCATCGTCCACGTTCCACGTGCTCCTCCTGACTTCAACAAATTTGGTGAGTCAAACGGAAATCTCTGTTTCCCATCCCAAACATAGAAATGCAAATTATCCCTCAACAATTTGTCTATTCCAGCAAGTTCAGCGTATGGGATTGGTCTATCCTCAGCGTCTAAACCACGAAAAACTAAGACCCTTTCTTTTTTTAAATCATTCACTCCCAAGTTCATATATCCACGTTGGTCGCACATACCATTAATATCTGAGACTAGCATCCTGTATTCTACCCTCCCGGCAGATGAAATCCCATCATGTGCATCAATTCTAAAATGGGGATGACGAGAATCCCAGTTCACATAAAACAGTTCAAACCCTTTTTCCTCCGGATTCAAATGGCTAGTGTCAGGGTATTTTCCTGACGTGTCTGGAAAATCCACATACCCCCTCATCCAAGTTGAGAGAAAATCTGCAGGAGTTGGATAAAAATCAGGATGTGCTAAATCGGGAGAAGTATCCATTCTTTTCCTGAGTATTCTTATTAATCTATCGTTGTCTGGATTTTCAGTATTCGGTTTTCCTACGGGTATATGTGAAAATCGATATATCCCAGGGGTTATAACAGCCAATTCTTTTGTAGACAGTCTCATAAATCAAGAGCATTGGTGAAGTATTTAAAAAACTATCCCTTCACATTCCCGATCGGCAGCAATTTGACGACGGGCTTTGACACACCGGCCTTGTCCATCGTGTCAATGACGTCGGTGATATTTTTATATGCTGCGCCCGCCTCTTCGGCAAGCCCGGACATGGACACTGCCTTGACGTAAATCCCTCTCTTTTCCATATCTTTCTGCAGCTTCTCGCCGCGAAACTCCCGGACTGCCTGCGTCCGTGACATCGTCCTGCCAGAGCCATGAGCTGTGCTGCCGAAGGTCTCTTCTTCTGCCTTCTTCGTGCCGACGAGAAGATATGATCCGGTCTCCATCGAGCCGCCGAGAATCACCGGCTGTCCAATCTTTTTGTGCACATCAAGAAGCTCCTCTCGGCCCGGCCCGAAGCAGCGCGTCGAGCCCTTGCGATGCACGACCAGCTTTTTCTTCTTTCCATCAACAACGTGCTCTTCCACTTTTGCGATATTGTGCGCAACGTCATACACAAGATGTATCTCCAGCTCTTCCGGCGTCTTTCCAAAGATCTCAGAAAAGCATTCGCGGATGCGATGGAGGATGACCTGCCGGTTGGCAAACGCCATGTTGGCTGCGCACGCCATCGCTGCATAATATTCCTGCCCTTCCTTGCTGTTGAACGGCGCGCATGCCAGTTCCTTGTCATGCACGGCAATGCCGTACTTCGGCATGGCGTCAAGAAACAGCTTGAGATAGTCTGTCCCTATCTGGTGGCCGAAGCCCCTGCTGCCGCAGTGCACCATGATACAGATCTGGTTCGGCTTCGTGATGCCCATGGCTGCCGCCAGCTTCTTGTCGAGGATGTTTTCAGGAGATGCAACCTGGATCTCGAGATAATGATTTCCGGAGCCGAGCGTGCCGAGCTGGCCGATGCCGCGCTTGATCGCCTTGTCGGAGATCTTGGACGGGTCAGCCCAGGCGATGCAGCCCTCATCTTCAGTCCGTTCAAGGTCTTCCTTCCAGCCATAGCCGTTCTCGACGCACCATCTGGATCCTTTTCGGAGGACATCCTTGAACTGGTCCTCGGTGACCTTGACAAAGCCCGTGCAGCCGACGCCGGCAGGGACGCGCTTGAAGAGCAGGTCAACGAGCTGCTTGAGCTTGGGCTGCACCTCATCGAGCGTGAGGCTGGTCGTGACAAGGCGCATACCGCAATTGCTAATCACTATTCCGCTGGCAATAAAGTTATGGTTTTCATTATTGACCGTGACATCATACACATGGCCATGGTATGGTGTTGTGGTGATGGAAAGAACAGGATCAAACACCAGCCCGCCACCAACACTAAAAACGCGCTTGTACTCTTCAAAGGAGATGAAGTTTTTTGCGCTTCGCGGCTCGTTCTTGAAATCGTCCCAGATGGAATGCTGGATGAACCCTGCAGATGTATAAGGAGCATTGAAAAGCTGAACAATCTGAGACTGGCTCATTGCACCCTCCGTATAAAGCTCTTTTGCTTTCTGCCGGATCGCTTGCCGTTCTTTCTGAACGGCGCTTTTGACACGAAGATAGCTTGCAGCGACTGCTGCCTCCGCCTTTTTATGCTTATTATACTCGTAACTGACTGTTTCAAAGAAGCGAAGAAGATTTGGCGTGTTCTCTTGGAGGGTGATGCGGAATCCAACTGTCTTTCCCTGTTTTCCTCTGTATTGGTAGCCATTGACGGGGACTGGGGCGGCGGAGGTGACGCTGAAATCTGCAAGCAAGAGGCGGATGTCATTAAGAAAGTCGATGGCGTTTTCTTGGAGTGTTTCCAGTTTGTTCATGTTCAGCGTCGGCTGGCCAAGATTGCATTTTGCAATCGCTCTCGGAGTAGAGAGTTCTGCACCGAAGAAGGAGGAAAGGAACAGCCTCTTTTGCCAGAGTGGTGCACTCATTATCCAGCGTGGCACTCTATAGAGGGATGCAACTTTTTTACCATATGGGGCGCCAAGAGAAAGGAGAAGCACTGCCAAGGCTGTTGACGCTTGTGAAATGCTCTGCTCGTTAAATGTGAAGGCAACGGTCTTGTAATACGTTGTGATGGAATGGTTTCTCATTCTTTCGTACACATTCTTACACTGAAATCCAAGAGCAATAATGTCCGCCCGAATATCTTCCAGGTCTTCTTTTTTTCCATAAAAGCTGATAAGCCATTCTTTCTTGTTGACAAAGCTGATGGAACCATCTCCCAGAATGAACCCCATGAGCTTCAACAGGATAGGAAGTTTGGGGGAATCAAGGAAAAGTTCAAGAAGGCCTTTATTCTTTAAAACCTTCAGGATTTGATTTCTGGCATTGCCCTTATTTGAGGTGTATAATCTGTCAAGAACAGCAAGGATGTCGTCTTTTCCGACTATCTTTTGATGTGGCGGTTGCTGCCATTCAATCCCTTCAAAGCCGTGCATGACGGTAAGGTCTTGCTCTTTGAGGCAGTCTGCCCGTACCATGCCGTGATAGGTAAGGATTGGATGCTCGCCAGTAACACGAAGCGTCTTTCCGGATAACGTGGTGATCTGGTACAGTTGACGATGTTCTTCTCGCTTCATATACGCAAGAAGGTTAGCTTGGTGAAGGGATCTTGTTTTCTTATCAAAAACGGGAAGTTTTTCTGCTGCCCACATGGTGTCAAGGTCCTTGATGCGCTTCCACACCCCCTGCTGAAGAGACACCTTTTCTTCAGGATGCAAGCAATTAATGTCGAAGCCGACACCTCCTGGGCTGATGATCCCGCCTTGTTCCGGATCAAACGCTGCAACGCCGCCGATGGGAAAGCCGTATCCCCAATGGCCGTCTGGCATGCAGAAAGCATATTTTTGGATGCCGGGGAGGCAAGCGACATTCGTGACTTGCTCGAACACGCCCTGGTCCATCGCGTCAAGAAGCTCTTTGGTGGCATAGATCCTGGCAGGGACAAGCATCCCCTTCTTGTAGGATACAGGGATTTCCCAGATGACGTCGCTGATCTTTTTGAGTTCTGGTCTCTTGAAGTCTGGAGAGGGATGCATACGCTTTAGAGACAGCTTACCCTATTTAAAGATATCTTTATGCTGCGCCGCTACGAACCAAATTCCTTCTGCATCTCTTTTAATACAGGAGAAGCGTCTCCACGTTTGGCAATGTCGTTTCTGTACCGATCAAACTGAACGCTATTTAATGGATTTCCTTTTGGGACAATCATAAAATTCCCTGCTGCAAGCTCGCGAACAACAAGCCTTGCGCTGCTCGAAAGCGTTTGGTCGTCCGGCGTGCGCTCTTCATCCCAGCACCAGCGGGGAAGCAGCCTTCCATTATCATCCACGTATTCTTCCACTCTGCGGGGGGTTCCACGCTTGGAAGCGTCGCCTTCATCTTCCTCCCTATAATCATACACTCCGCTCGGCGGCAGGCCGTTATAGCCCATGTGAAAAAAGCTCCATTCCGGCCTTTTCGGAAAATAATGGGCAGAAAGAACAAGCGGCCGGACAAGATAGTCTGCCCCAAAGTCAAGAGAAAGCACGTTTCCACGCGCCTGTGCCCCACGAAGGGTATGCCAGCCAATGTCCTCCCAGTGCACATTAACCTGGTGTCTCGGCTTGCCATGCTCCCGATGCCGCTCTCCAAGCTGGTCAAGAACGCTTGCCATCTCAAGAACATTTGTCGTTCGGAGCCCGCGGCGCCGCTCGGCGATCTCAACAAAATTGTCTAATGATCGCCGGACAGAAGGGTGAGTAAGTATGGCTTCGCTCATGGGCATAGAAAACAGGCAGAAGTATAAAAGCCTTGCGGAAAATAGGGCTCTGTGAATAATTCCGTAATTAGTTCTCACCTTTAGAGTATATAGGTTGTTTTTAACCTTTTTAAAGAACACCTCCACATACGCTCCTTCATTTTGTGATGAATAATTCCGTAATTAGTTCTCACCTTTAGAGTATATAGGTTGTTTTTAACCTTTTTAAAGAACACCTCCACATACGCTCCTTCATTTTGTGAACTAATTTCGACATTGTGTTGGCATTTCTCGTCGTAAAAGCGTCTAATTCCGTAATTAGTTCTCAATTCCGAAATTGGTTCACGGGTTTTCTTGGTATGCTTGTTCTGGTGTTTTGTAGCCAAGAGCGTGGTGTATCCGCTTTTCGTTATACCATTTGATAAAATCATGAAGCGTTTCCTCTGGATGCTTTTTCTTTCTATTCTTCATCGTATGCCACCACTTTTCCATCTTGCCGTTGGTTTGTGGGTGGTTTCTTCGTGACGTCCAAAGTTCAATGTCAATGGAATTGAGTTCCTGTTCAAACTCGGAAAGTGCTCGTTCTCCTTGTTTGTTCTTGATGTTGGCAAAGAATTGAACCCCTTTATCACTGAGAACAATAACAGGAGATACGTCATTCATCAGCATTGCTTGATAGAAAACGAATAACGTGTTCTCTTTATTTGCGTTGGAGAATATGCCTGCGGCCATTATTTTTCGGCTGCGGTCATCAATGAAGGCAATGTACTGTTTACCGTCGTATTCTGTCCAATCGCAGTGCCACATATAGTTTGAAATCGGCCATTGATAACGAACATATTTTCGCTGTCCCCTGCGCTTTTCACAAGGCTCAGTTAAGTTTTGCTCATCTAAAATTCTTTGAATTTGCCGTTGCGATACGCTAAATCCTTCACTCTTCAGAACAAAATGTATTTTCTCGCTGCCATAGTCATCCTCTTGGCGTATTTTGACAACTTTTTGCACAAAAACAAGATTGAGTGGTCGCTTTGGCCTTCCTGCCGTTTTAGCTCTATAAGCCACTTCGCCATCCTTTTTGTGCTTTGCAACAAGCTTATAGACCATTCGCCGACTTATCTTCTGAATTCTGGCAATGGACATCGCACTTCGCCCAGCACGAAATTGCTGAACAACCCATTTTCTTTTTTTTCCGTCATTTTAGTCATAAAACATCACCATTCTGGTAAAAGTTCTGCGTATTTATAAAGAAAGTGTGAACTAATTCTGAAATTGAACAG
>JACPCA010000051.1 GCA_016180035.1 Candidatus Woesearchaeota archaeon | reverse complement strand
TTATCCACCTAAGGACAAGCTCCCTTGTTTGTAAGTTTATCATACAAACAAGAAAGTACAACTAATATATAAATTATGCGTTATTTATGTCTTATACTATTACGGCAAAAACTTTATAAATAAGGATTGCCCTATTCTTTTTCGAGGTACTCTTATGCAGAATACATGGAACGTCCTTGTTGTCGCCGTTGTCCTATCCCTTCTTATCAGCTTTGCTGGATGCCAGTCCGGCAAGCCACCAGCAGCAGAAACCCCGCAGCTTGATATTGATGTTCCCAATCTTGTCGGGTTGACGATCTACGGCTGGGAAAAGTATTCTGGCACGTCCAGATTTGACGCCAGGCAGTATTCCAGCCTGACTGTGTACTGCGAGTACATGGCCAGCGATGGCAGGCCGCATTCGTATCAGGACGTTGTGCAGAGCCCGGATCAGGATGGCTGTTCCAGCATGGGGACGCTCGTCGATGCAGCCAAGCTCCACTGCACGCAGGATTGCAGCGGTTCTATCGGCACCAACTGCAGGTACAAAAGCGTGTTCGGCATGAGGCCATGCTGATCGAAAACAGTAGGTTTTGTCTATCTTATTCATTTGAAGGGGGAAAGAGGTGATGGGTTTTCCCTCTATTCTTTTTTATGTTTATTGTAGTCGGTGTCCTATCATATTGTAATTATATCTCTGGATTGGATGTTTTGGGTCTGTAACTGCTGCTGTTCTCTCGGCTTTTCTCCTTACGTCTTCTCCTACAAAGTGATTACAAACTTCCTCTGCAAATAATTCTCCCGATCTTGTTAATCGTAAATACTCCTGTCTTGATTCCAAAAGTCCTGCATCTTCAAATCTTCTAATCACATCTGCATATTCTCTATCTACATTTAAGCCATATTTTTTTTCAACTGCTTTTTTATTTATTCCTCGTGATTTCATACCAAACATGACGGCTCGTTCAAAATTCTGTCTTGCAGTTAGTTTTGCTGCCCTCCACACCGGAAGTCGTCCTGATTCTACGATTGCATTGTATTCTGCAATATCTGGCGTGTTGAAATATTGACATCCATTAATGAATCCGAATGAACTAACCCCTATCGGAAGCAATCCTGTTTCATCTAATGTCTCAAACTTTCGTAATTGTTGGTCATTCATGTGTTCTTGTCCTCTGTTAAAATAATAAATTGGGCCAGAACTATAACCTGCTTCTGCAAATTTATTCATGGCGATTAACTGCAGAACAATCCGCTCCTCAATAGTTGGAAACTCTTTTGTTCTCCGTTGGTATCTTGCCCATAACGGTTGTGACGCTTTAAACATGAGAGGAAAAGTCATAGCTGAATCAATCTGACAGGTATCTCCAGTAAGAATCTCTATCGTTCTTTCCCAATTTTCCGCTGTTTGATGTGGAATACCCATCATTAAATCGGTAACAACATGAGAAAATCCAGATAATTTCAGTGCTTGAATCAATTCGACAGTTTCTTTTGCTGTATGGCCTCTGTTTTGATATCGTAACACTTTATCATCTAAATCGACCCCGCCGATAGATATTCGATTCACACCAGCTTGTTTTAAAGCATCAAATTTTTCTTCTCTATAAACAGAACGCATAATCTCTGGATGAACATCAAATGTGATAGTAATCCCTTCTGGAACGATAAATTCTCTTCTAACGTGGGCAAATAAATCTCTAATCTGTTCTGCGCTCATAAAAGATGGTGTTCCACCACCGACATAAATCGAACGGGCTTTAACTCCCCCCATTCTTTCATTGAGCATTGAAACTTCTTTTTTTAGATTCTCCAAATATCTGGTAACTTTGGAATCGTCAGAATTTCTTGCAGATTGATCCATATAAAAATGGCAAAATGAACACAGTTGTTCGCAAAACTGAAAGTGCATATAGACATCTAACTCATTTTGTGTATTTCCTGCAAGCAAATCCTCTTCATCATAATCATCCATTGCAGTAAGCGGCGGATAATTACCCAAAATGTAGAATCCTTCAATAGTTCTCTCAATGCCTGCGGTTTTTAAACTATCTAAATCAATTCTTCGAGCCTCTTCTCTAGCTACATCACTAACGCTAACCATTTTACTACTTAGAAGAGGTGTAGGTAAATCAAACTATTTGAGAAAGATTTTTAAATAATAACATTTTTAACAATAAAAAAGTTATATGGTAATAAAATGGACACAAATGAATTAGATGTAAAAGACCAGAGGATTTTACTAGCTCTTGATATGGACGCTAGAAAGCCAGACAGCTCTATCGCTAAAATTGTCGGATTGTCAAAACAATTAGCAAACTACAGAATCAAGCGATTAGAAAAGAAAAACATTATCCAATCATACTATGCGGTCATAGACCACACAAAACTTGGACTTCAACTTTACAGGATTGCGCTCAAATTAGAAAATGCCACCAAAGAAAAAGAGCAGGAAATCCTCAATTACCTTAAAGAACACGCCAGTTGGATTGTTACTGTTCTAGGCCCATGGGATATTTGGATGGCTCTTTACACCAAAGACGAATACCAATTTATGGAATTCTGGAATAATTTTTATGAAAAATATGGTTACTACCTCGAAAATAAATGGGTTTCCTTAATGACTAAATTTCTAAATTTTGAACGATCTTTCATTTTTCCTAAGAAAAAGAATAGGGCGAGGAATTTTGTATTGGGAGAAACGCATAGTGAACTAACCTTAGATAAAATTGATGTACAGATACTCCAAGAATTAACTAAAAATGCAAGATGTACAAGCTTAGAACTTGCAGAAAAGATTAAACAAACAGAAAGAATCGTAAGGTATAGAATAAAAAAGTTAGAAGATTTAAGCATAATTCTTGGGTATCGCCCTTTTATTAACACCACGTTATTACATCTGAAATACTATAAATTGTTCATTCAACTAAAAGATGTAAGAAGTGATGATATTAAGAAGATACGAACCTACATTATTCAGAATCCTAATGTAGTATACCATACCGAAGCTTTGGGCGGATATGACTTTGAAATTGAAGTACATTTTCAAAGTTCTAACGAACTTATAGAGTTTATAACTCTCCTGAGAGAGGCTTTCCCGACACATATAAAGAACATTGCACACATGGAATATATTAAAGAATACAAGATTACTTATTTTCCTCAAAGTCATCCTTCTTAACTTTATCATCTCCTTCCAACCTTCTTCCCTTCTCCATCCCTTCCACATAATTTTCATCGGTGACAACGAGCTTCCCACTTTTCAGCTCCAAGTCTTTTCTTGCATTCCCCGCAACGCCGCCCCCTTCTTTGGCTGCCTGCTTATTCTCACCGAAGCCTTGAGCATCTTTAGTTCTGGCGATCTCTGTCGTTGCTGCTTCTCCAAGCATGCTAAAGATGAGCTCTAA
Source organism: Candidatus Woesearchaeota archaeon (assembly GCA_016180035.1). Classification (GTDB taxonomy): domain Archaea; phylum Nanobdellota; class Nanobdellia; order Woesearchaeales; family UBA12501; genus JACPCA01. The sequence continues at coordinate 16,461 of JACPCA010000051.1, read as the reverse complement.
ATCTGTCATGTGGTCGCGAAGATTCTGATTCGGCTTTTCCAGCCTTTTGAACTTTCGAAGATGCTCTCCCTGCTTCATTGTGAAGCGTTACCGTCTTCTCGCCTCTGCATTAATCATCGAGAACTGACATTCCCCCGTAAGGGACAACCCCCCTTGTCAGTCCGACAAATGTATGGAAGAGGCTCGACCTTTGGACGGTAACGCTTCACAAAGCTGAAGTATTACATATTCCTCAACCGTCTTGCCAAAGGTTGCTTTACTAATTTCATTGGTAAGGATAGCATACTCTTTTCCTTCCTGAACACCCCGTTTATCCCACTCGTCGGTGAGCTCCTGCCGCACTACTATCCCTCGAACACGCTTTTCAATCCACTCATCGGAATACCCTTTCATCCGATATACCTCTTTCATTCTTGCCTGGGCAAGCTCGGGGTTCTGTATTTCCTGCACTCGGTCATAGCCAACTTGAGATAACCATTGCTTCAGTGGCTCTGCTTTTGGTGATGGAACTGATTGGATAATCCTAAACATATTTTTAGTGGTAGCACAATCTGTTTCATAGAATTTACCATCAGAGGCAGGAAGTTTCAGTTGTCCGATTTTTTCGGACAACTCAAAACCTTCTTCGGCAAGCTTCACTTTTAAGTCAGACCAATACTTTCTAGCCCTGTCACTGTCCGTTAATGCTTCAATGACATCAACAACAGAAAACCACCACTCCTCATTGAACCAAATTCTCCTGATCTTCTTGTCCTGAAATACGACTAACACTTGAGGCTTGTCCATCACTCAACTGGAAAACTCTATCTTTATAAGCTTTCTGCGCACCGTTGTCCAGTGGGAGTGGTGGTTGATGGCTCCTTCCTCACCTCCCTCAAAAACAACTCCCCAGCCTTATACGAACTTCTCACCAGTGGCCCTGACGCAACAGCAAAGCCAAGCTCTCGCGCTGCTTGCTCATAGCGTGCGAAAACGTCAGGATGAACGTATTCCGTCACCGGCGCGTGCTTCTCGCTGGGGCGTAGATATTGGCCGAGCGTGATGATGTCGACTCCGATCTTGCGAAGGTCCTTCATGGTGTCAATCACCTCTTCCGGCGTTTCGCCAAGCCCTACCATGATAGATGACTTCGTGATCAGCGAAGGATGCTGCTGTTTTGCAAAATCAAGAACATGAAGGCTCTGATCATAGCCTGCGCGGGGGTCGCGCACGCGCCGCTGGAGCCGGCGGACGGTTTCAATATTGTGGGCAAGCACATCTGGCCTGGCATCCACCACCATCTTGATGAGCGTGTCCTTGCCCTTGAAGTCTGGAATGAGAACCTCCACCACCGTCGCCGGATGCTTTTCTTTCACCCTCGTAATGCAGCGCGCGATATGGCTGCTTCCCTCGTCCTCCAGATCATCACGGTCGACCGACGTGATGACAGCATAGTCCAGCCCGATATCAGCGATCGCATCTGCAAGCTTGCCCGGCTCGTCCTGATCAACCGCGCGCCTCGGGTTCCCGGTCTTGACAGCGCAGAACTTGCACGCCCTCGTGCAGGTATCCCCCAGAACCATAAATGTAGCAGTAGTCTCTCCGGACCAGCATTCCGGCATATTCGGGCAGTGAGCCTCTTCACAGACCGTGTGAAGCCCTCGCTGGCGCAAGGCTGCTTTGATTCGTTCCACGTTCTGGATGTTTTCCTGCTGCGGCGGCCGGATCTTCAGCCACGATGGCTTGTGCATGGTTTCGATCATGATTATATAGGGCCGCGTTTGCCCTGCTCCAGCGCCCTGCGCTTCAGCTCGCGCTTCAGCCAGGTCTCCCACTCGAACAGGATCTGCTTGGGCTCCATGACTCCCATCTCTTTCTTGACTTTTTCTGCAACAAGATGGAACTGGTCATTGCACTGCAGCGTGAACGGCGCTTCCAGGAGATCCATGTCGCTGAGTTTTTCAGCATAAGCAACCTGCATCTCCTTGGTCTTGGCGCGCAGCTCAATGTTCTGCCACACCGCCTCCCAGTTGCCGACAAAGTCAGGGATGTTCGACGCGATAGCCTTGAGCGTGTCGCTCTCGCCATTCAGGAGGTCATCGGTGATCACCAGCTCGTCTTTTCTCGCATCGTACTTCATCAAGTCCACGAACCCGCCTTCCAGCAGGGGGTCGTTGTCCCACTGCTTCCGCACTTCGGTGATTTCCGTGATCCTTCTCTTGCGCTGGATGCCGCCGGCGCTCCGGATGGGATTGGCAATGATGATCAGGTCAGTGGCCTTGAACGATGTTTTCGGGACGCCGATGTCATTCACGACGCGGTCATACACGCCATACGGCGAGTCGCCATGGATCGTGCCGGCAACGACGTTGGCAGCAGCGCCGACCCGCATGGCCTCGTAGAGCGAGATGGCTTCCTTGCTTCGCACTTCGCCGATGATGAGAGAAGAATCGCCAAGGCGAAGGGTTGATCGGATGCCATCTGACGCGCTCATCTCTGACGATCCTCGGACAAGCGCTGATGCCACTTTCATGGCCTGGATGTTGTAGCCCATCTCGCGCAGCGCATCCGTCGGCAGTTCCAGCGTGTCTTCCAGCGTGAGGAGGCGATAGCGCCGCATGATCTCCACCATCACTGCGGTGAGAAAGGATGATTTTCCCGAGCTTCTTGTTCCAGCGATGAGCATGCTCCTTGTGCCGTCAATGCAAAAGCTCAACAGCCCGGCTCCCATCGGATTGATCATCTTGTGCTTCATGAACAAGGGCAGCGTCCACGGCTTGTTGCGGTGGCGGCGGAATGAAAAGGCAAGCCCTGTCGGGTCGAACGGCTCCGTGATGACGGAGATACGGGCAGTGGCATACTCTAATCGAAGCTCCGTGTCAAGGATGGGATTAGCCTCGTCGAGCGGCCTGCCGGAGATCATGCGAAGCTTTGATGCCCAGCTCTCTGCTTCCGGCCTGGTCGGGATGATGTTCGTGTCGCAATCTGCATGATCGCTGTGAACGATGAACAGGGGCGTCCTGCCGGCAGGGCTGTTGACCGAGATATCCTGGATCTTCTCATCCTGCAGCAGCACCTCGATCAGCCCAAACCCAACCGTGTAGCGGACAAGAATTTTGGAGAGAAGATCGACCATGTCGCTGCCAACCCGAAGCTGCTGGTAATGGATGATCTCATCCAGCAAATCCCTTCCAACATGGTAAAACACGTCCCTCATGCGCTTGGGGTTCGTGAACTCTTCCTTGCTTGGCTTGTGTTCTGCCATGACATTCCTTGCCATGTCCAGCAGGTCGTATTCTTCTTCGGTCAGCCGAAACTCCGGCGGCATGAGATGATACAAATTTTTGACCATGTGCGGGAACTTAAAGATGGTGACTTCACTGTTCTCTCCGATCGTGTAGCTGTCGATCTCTTCCCCATCCTGCGGGAACTGCCCCATCAGCTTGGTGAACATGAAGTCCGGCTTGATGATCGGGTGCAGGATCTCCCGGTACAAGTCCCTTGTTCCGACCTTATACCCCTCCAGGCTTGGCTTTGCCCTGACGATGATCTGCAGCTGATCCAAATTCTTGAGGACATACATCAGCACGCCAAGATAGTTCCGGACACATTCCTGATCACTTTCCAGGATGGTCTTGTCTGCCTGGATGCGCTCATCACGGATCAGCCTCTTGAGATGGACGTACGCTCCAAGAGGGTCCTCTTTGAGCTGGCGGAAGAACAGGTTCTGCAGCGTCGTGTACTGCTTGTCGCCCAGCCTGGCGCATTTGCCGCCCCTGCTGAGGGCCTCCCTGCTGAACAGGTCTTTCTGCCGCACCAGCCGCACATAGGCCTGAGCGATTTCAAGAAGCATCGCCGTCTGGTCAAGGTCGTACTCATAATCCCGCTTCTGGTGGAGCACAATCTTGGTCGCTGTTCCGATCTCTGCAAGAAGATCAATCACTTTTGACATATAGACAGGGTCATCTTCCAGCGAAGGGGCTCTGCTGAGGCGTTCGCAATCAATCCGAAGGATCACCTCTTCTCCTTCACGGATGACTTCGTACTTCCAACCCTCGTCTTCTGGCATGGCGATCACGCTTTTTTTATTACGGTGAACTTATTAGGTTAAATTTATATATCCTCTATCCCTTTTATTCTTAGAATCGGCCTATAGAGAGTTTTGACAAAATGTGATGATTATTCAAAACTCTCTATATAAATATTATCTTTAAAGCATCTTTAACCAGCACAGCGTATTTACAGGGCAAGCGCCCGTATCCAAAAACAAACGTATCTCCCAACAGAAACTGCTCCCTATGGAAAACCCCCCACCCTCTGCCTTTTCAGGAATGCTGTCCGACAAGCAAGCCCAATCTCTCGCGCCGTCAAAAGGCCAGAAAAAACAGGATGCTTCTGCCAGCGACATCTCTAACCAGCTGCTCAATGCCAGCAGGCGCCTTCGTATCCTGGAAGAGCGCTATTCCACCCTTCGTAAAAAGACCACGGTGACCGATACGAACATGCTGGAGCACTATCAGGACTTTGGCAGGAGCATCCAGCTGGCCAATGATGAGCTCACCGAGCTTCGCCGTGACCTTATAGACCTTCGGGACAAGATGCGGCTGCTTGTCCGCGAGCTCAAGAGCTGCGCGACATCCGAGGAAGTGAAGATCCTCCAAAACTACCTTTCCTTCTGGGAGCCTGTGAATTTTGTGACGCGGAACGAGGTAGAGAAGATCATCGAGGAAAAGCTTGACGAGCTGTTGGTGAGAAAAGAAACTGGCCGGTAAATCAGCACGCAGGCTAATCCACCACATTGGTTTCTGGGCAGGTCTCAGAAATCGTAATACTTCAGCTTTCTGAAGCAGGGAGAGCATCATTGAGGTCGAAATCCTCTCCATTTCTCTGTCGGGCGCGTTGCAGGGGGTTGTCCCTTACGGGGATGCAGCGCCCTGCGTTTCACGTCGAGGATTTCGAAGATGCTCTCCATGCTTCATTGTGAAGCGTTACCGTCTTCTCGCCTCTGCATTGATTATCGAGAACTGACATTCCCCCGTAAGGGACATCCCCCCTTGTCAGTTCTGATAAATGTATAGAAGAGGCTCGACCTTTGGACGGTAACGCTTCACAAAGCTGAAGTATTACCAGAAATCGGCTGTGTAGAAAATGTCATACTTATACGGGGCGCCGCCGTATCTAACGGAGTTAAGCTTTTTTTCTTTCCCACCTCGCTTTGCAGGGTGGGAAAGAAAAAAGAGCCTCAAGGAAAGTCACGGCGGCGCCCCAAATCTGTGTTTTTTAGTCAAAAACACTGTTTGACGACTAACAACGAAGAGAGACTTTCTACAGAGCCCCAGAAATCACAACCTTTAAAAACTTCATTGGGAGTTTTATCGTTATGGCAGCAGATATCCCCATCGAGCACGTCATCGAGCTTCGCAATCAGGGATTAAGCAATAACCAGATCATCCAAAACCTTCAGCGGTATGGCTTTCAGCTGGACCAGATCAACAATGCCATCAATCAGGCAGACCTTAAGGAGGGAATCACCACGACACCGTATCAGATGATGGATGATACCCCTTCAGCATTCGGCGTTGGAGGGGGCGCTTCAGCAGGATCGCCGCCGCGAGCTGCCCCGCCGCAAGGGATGCAGCAGGGGATGATGCCTGGTGGGCAGGACATGGCAGGAAGCGACATCCCTCTCGATGAAGAAGAGCGCATCCACGAGATTGCAGAATCCATCATCGACGAAAAATGGGCAAGCCTGATCGAGAATGTCAACAAGATCCTTGACTGGAAAGATGCCACGGAATCCCGCATCAGCAAGATGGAGCAGTCCATCGAGGACCTGAAGCACAGTTTTGACAAGCTCCATGAGGGCGTTCTTGGCCGTATCGGCGATTATGACAAGAGCATGGTAGATCTTGGTACGGAAATCAAGGCATTAGAGAAAGTGTTCCAGAAAATCCTGCCAAGCTTCATGGAAAACGTGAGCGAGCTGTCCAGAATAACCCAGCGAGTGAAGAAAGCTGGGGTGCAGCAGGAGAAGTGATGGAATAAACAACTGTATAAGCCATTTTGGATATCTTAATTTTTCCGGCGCTTCTTCTATCACTCCTGCACTTAATGCCCTCCTGTTGTCTCCATCGCCAAAAGCCCGATGGTGAACACGCCTATCAAGAAGATAAGGATGATGCCCAGGACTTTGGGGTGGAAGAACGTGGCAGCCAGGTTGTTCTGGAAATTCGTGCCTGCCACTGGCACTCCACCGCCCACTGCCCCTCCAGGCCCTGGTACAGCTGTTCCGTCAATAACCTCTGGCTGCCCTCCAGTGGTGATCGGGACGAGCCTCTGCCCGTATACCGTGCTAAACGCCCAGATAATGATGACAAGGCAGACGATGAAGATGATCCATCCTAAGGAGCGGTCTGCTTTCAGATAGCCTGCAATGTCGCTATCCGTGGCGCCAAAAATCTTGTATGCCACGATGATGAAAAAGCAGAAGATGAAAAACAAGGTCAGCCAGGGAATCATGACGCCGATGATCGCGCTCACGTCAGGGATGAGAAGGGTCAGCAGCCCTCCAAAGAAGGCGATAAGGATGTGGATCCCTTTATTCTCCCCCAGCGCCTTCGTCATCTGAAGAAGCCCGTACACGATGACAACAACGAGAAGGAACGAGAAAATCTGGGTGAAATTTTCCAGAACCGCAGCATCAAGCAGTGTTGCCATGGTTCATCTAATGCCCCCCCTGCCCGCCGCCACCAAAGAAGCCTTCTCCAATATTGCGAAGGAAACCTCTTCCTGCCTCTTCTGGCGTGTGAGGCCGGTCTTCTCGGGTGATGAACCAGACCAGGATGCCAAAGACGAGAACGATGACGATGAGCGCCTGCACGTCGGGCGAGTTCAGGAAGTCCAGCACGGATGGCATCATCCAAAAGTCTGCTGCAGCGCCGAAGATGTACACGACCACGATGAAGGCGATCAGTGCAATGCCTCCAGACAGGCCGCCGGCATTGAGGCGCGCTCCGCCGCCAAGAAGGCCGATCATGAGAAGGAACATGACCATCAAAACGATGACTAACGACACATTCGGTATCGCTTTATTGATGATGTTGACGACGTCAGCATTCGGCGGGTACATTCCAGTGATGTGGGGGATGATGACGGCAAAGGAAATCACCAAGGATATGATAATGTTAAAATTCTTCTTGTCCTCGCCGAGAATCTTCGAGCGCTGGAGAATTGCATAAAGGATGGTGAAGACGAGGAAGAAAGGCAACAAGACATCGGTCAATCCTGCCATGTCAAGCCATAATACTGCTTGTTCCAATGTACTGCCGCCAAATCCGCCGGACATGCATCAACCTCTTTTTTCGCGTTCTTCCTTCTTGTACCAGTATTCCTTCCCTTACTATCCCTTCTCTACTCTGCCTTCTTTTTATTCGCTACTGCCTATTTAAAGTTTTCGTTCAAAACTCGCATCTGGAGTAAATACGCCTCAATGCCCTCCTTCCTCCTTTTTCTTTCCTTCTCCAGGGGAGGCAGTGGCATACATGATAAAGACAACGATGATCACCAGCAGGATGACAGAAGCCATAAAGTTCGTGCTCCAGTACTTGCTCAGGAATTCCCAGAACGCTTCAAGAACTCCCTGGCCGCTGCTGGTCTTGATCGACTGCAGGAAGATAAGGACGACGCCAAGGAACATGATCACCATGAACAGGCTTTTCCATCCGCCAGTGAGGTGGACTGCTTCTCCTTCTTTGTAGAACGACCCGACGAGCAGGAGGAAGCATATCGAGACCAGCAGGAGCAGTACGATGCGTGCCATGGCTTCATTGATGGCAGCCACCAGCTTCGTGGATAGCACGACGAGCAGTGCGATGACAAAGGCAAGGATGGCATTCAGGTTCTTTTTGGTATAGGAATGTCCGTGGATCTCTTCTGTCCCGAGCACCTTGGTCTTTTCAAGGATGGCAAAGACAATCGTGAAGACCAGAAGGAAGGGCAGGACAACATCGTATACCCCAATATCATTCATGAAAGAAAGGGCGCCGCGGAAGATAGATTCAGCCATGGCACTTTCTGGAGCATTTGCATTTATAAAGATTGTCTTTTCAATCCACCGGACCAAGAATAGATTTACTACCAAACCTTTATATAACTCCTTCTTTATAAATTTGGCATGATCAACAAAACTGATTTTGAACAGCTCCAGCAGGAGCTGCGCTCGTTTGAAGAGGCCCGCGAAAAAGTCATCTCCAAATCCCGCGAGGTCGTGAAGCTGTCGAAGCAGATCATCTATGCCACGCATCGCAATGACCTTCATCATGCAGAAAAGCTCCGGCCAGCTATCAAGAAAGAGCTTGCGTCGCTCCAAAAGATGGCAGCTCCCCATCCCGGGCTCCACTCCAGCGGCTCGGTAACGATGGCAGAGCAGGAGTTTGTCGAGGCGATCTGCTTTCTCGATGCGGTCAAGAACGGCAATCTCACACCGCATGACCAGCTTGAAGTTTCAACGGAAAGCTACCTGTTAGGATTATGCGACCTGACTGGCGAGCTGCTCCGGCGCGGCATCAATGCCTCCATCAAAGAAAACTATACCGAGACCGTGGCTGTCAAGGATCTTGTCGGCTCCATCTACGACGAGCTCATGCAGTTCGACTTCAGAAACGGCGACATCCGGCGAAAGTTTGATTCCATCAAGTACGCGCTGAGCAAGCTGGAAGATGTGGTGCTGGAGCTCAAGCTGAAAGGGAAGGTTTGATCAGGGAAGTTTAATTGGCTGTTTGGCTGATTGGTATTTTCCAAGAAACTCTTTCTTCAGCTCATTAAAATATCCATCGGCGATGCTCTTGCGGATCTCGCTCATCAGGTCCTGGATAAAATAGATGTTGTGGCAGGACAGGTAGTGGAATGCCGTGTATTTTTCTGCCTTCAAGACATGGTGAAGATAGGCTCGCGTATAGCTCTTGCACGTCTCGCAGGGGCATGACTCGTCGATTGGCCTTGTGTCCTTCTGAAATTTTCCTTTGGTCAAATCAATCGGGCCGTTGAGCGTGAACAGGGTTCCGCGGCGAGCATGTTGCGTCGGAAAAACAGAATCAAAACAGTCGATGCCATACGCCACGCACTTGACCAGGTCTGCCGGCGATCCGACACCCATCAGGTAGCGCGGCTTTGCCGGATCAAGGATGGCGAGCTGGGCGATTGCCGCGTCATACATCTCTTCCTTTGACTCTCCGGTTGCAAGCCCGCCGATCGCATGCCCGTCAAAATCGAGGCTGTTGATGAAGGCAGCGCTTTTCTCGCGCAGCTGCTTGGATGTTCCGCCCTGCGCAATGCCGAACAAGAGCTGCTTATTGTTGAGGGAAGCGCCTTCGCTTTTCAATCGGTCATGCTCTTTCCTGCATCGGATTGCCCACTGGTGCGTGCGCAGCGTCGCAGCAAGAATCATATCATCACTGCCCTTGGCAGGCGGCATGTGATCCAACGCCATGGCGACATCGCTGCCCAGATCCATGTTGATCTGCATCACTTTCTCCGGCGTGATGTGCTCCCGCTGCAGCGTGAACGGGTTGTGAAACCGCACGCCCTTGTCGCTGATGCCGATGAACAGTTTTTCCCGGATCATCTGGAAGCCGCCAGAGTCCGCAAAGATGGCCTTCTCAAAATTCATGAACTGGTGGATGCCGCCGAGCTCGCGGATGATACCTGAGCCAGGCATGGCATGGAGAAGATACGCGTTGAGGATGATCGCTTCTGTCCCCAGCCTTATCAGCTCCTGGGGGCTGATGGATTTAGCGCTTGCCTTGGTCGCCACCGGCATGAAGAACGGAGTCTGGACAGGGCCGTGCGCTGTCTGAAGCGTCCCAGCGCGGGCGCTGGTGACGCTGTCCTGGTTATGGAGGGCAAACATATCATGCCATCCTGTTGGAGGTGGTTATTAAACGTTTTGTTTGTCGAGGCCTTCTCGACGTTGTCACGAACAAAGACCAAATGTTTTAACAAAACCGGCAGAGCCGGTAACGGGACATTCGCGCCGTCGCCTCTGTTCGTTATTCTCCTGTCCGTTTTTCTTGCTCTGCACCAGTGAAGAGCAAGAAAAACGGAGTAGAAGAGCACAGTGATAGGCGACGGCGCCGTAGCCCGTTACAGGCCAAAGGCCTGTTTTGTTATTTCTGTTTACCTTCGTAACGACAAGAAAAAAGTATAACACTCAATACCTGGCGCATTAACAAATACAAAAGAAAACCAAGAAACAGCCACTCAATACTTCTTGAACTGCGCTACCGTGTCGATCAAGTCCACATGGCCGAGGAAGACGCCTCTGCAGCAGTACCGCTCCAGGCCAAGGCTGTCCATCACTTTCTTGCGGTCGTCGCCTTTGGCAAGGCGCTCTTGATAGGTTTCCCACAAGTGGGCGACTGGCTTTCCACAGCTTGGGCATCGGATTGGAATGATCATGGTTGAATCACCTGTACGACTTCTGCCGTTTCTTTCTTGCCTTGGAATCGTTGGGCTTGCACATTTCTTTCACCCGAATGTCAGCAACAAGCATATTTCTGTCATAATCGAGATAGATCTGCCGGAGCGGTGACTTGGCTCCAACATGCTGGACAAGCGCCCGTGCGAGAGCAAGCCTGGCAGCATCTGCCCTGCCGGAAATTCCTCCGCCAGCAACATGGATGTCAATATTCACGCCGCTTGCCATGCCGCCTGCCAGAAGCATCGGCTCCATGATCTTCATCCTGGAAAGCATCGGCTCGTAGCAGTCGAGGCGGATGCCGTCAATGCGGACAATGCCTGTTCCGGGATGGACGCTGGCCTGGGCGATTGCTGTTTTCCGCCGGCCGGACACCACGATTGGTTTTTTTGCTGCCATGAGATTATGCTCCGTTGTTCTTCAATACTCTTTTTTCAGGTATCTCTTTTTTTATTGGGTTTTTATTTTTTATTATGAGTTTTTTTATTACGGGTTGGAACCTCTTTGCGGTATTCCACGATATCCGACACTTTGCCGCCAAGATGCTTGGCGATGTCTGCCACTGTGACATATCTTAGATTAGGAAGTTTTGACATATTGGCATACGCGATCGTCTCCATCTTCTGGCCCTGCATGCCGGGCGGGACACCAGTGTAGCACATGACTCTCTTGAAAGCTTCCATCCCTCTCGCATTCTTGTAGGGAAGCATGCCGCGGATGGTGCGGCGGACGAGCCGGTCCGGAGACCTGGTCACGAACGCTCCTTTTCTTGGTGTTCCACGAGACGCTTTCTGCACGTAAAACGCGTAGGTGTTGGCTTTCTTGCCGGACACCACTGCCTTTGCGCAGTTCACGATGTCCACGCTCTCTCCAAGGAGAGCCTGTTTTGCTGCAAAGGTCGCCATGCGACCCAGGATGAGGTCTGTTCCATCGATGATCATGATCATTCACCAGTTACCCGATGATGCGGACGTTCTGTCCCTTCGGGTTTTTTTCAATGAGCTCTGGAATGGAAAGGCACGCGCCATGCGCTTTGGAAATCTTTTCCCGCGCGCTGCCGGAAAACGAAAAGGCAGCGACATTCACCTTGTGGGCTAACTCGCCGGTGCCTAACACTTTGCCGGGAACGATGATCGCCTCGTTTTCCTTGGTGTGCTGGGAAATCTTGTACAGGTTGACCAGGCGCCGCTGGCGGGTTGGCAGTTCCAGGTCAGAGGCTATCCGCTTCCACAATCCGACCTTCTGCTCACTAGCCTGTTTCTTCAGCAGCTGGATCAGCTGCTGCAGCTGCGCGTTTTGCGGGCCTGTTCGTTGTACCATGTTTTCTTTGCTCTGTTCCGCCATCCATAGCGATTTAGTTTAGTGATCGAGGTTGGTGCAATTGCTGCACCCTTTAATTGATATCTTCTTGACAATGATGCGGGAGACGGGGGTCGAACCCGCGCAGGCACTAAGCCACTAGCCCCTCAAGCTAGCCCGTTTGACCACTCCGGCACCCCCGCATGAGCGGGATTCCGAGACCATATCCTTTCGAGATTATGCATCTCCCCTCTTTCTGCCATGCTGTTCAGCAATGGCTCGTCTCGTCGGTCATATATTGTTTCCACTTCTTTCTTACGCTTTCAGCAGGCCGCTGAAGGCAGTGACTTTGGACTGCAGGGCGGACAGGGCAGCAGAGACCATCTCATCAGCCGGCAGCTGTCCGAATGGCTCGACGAAAAACACAAATTCCGTGTCTTTCTCGTTGAGCTTGACGTCGCCGCCAGACCGTTCCACGCACTCGCCGCTCAGGTTGCAGTTGAGGTAATTATCCTTATTGATGAGGAGCTTGCCGTTCTTGACGTCAAACACTTTTGCCGGGCAGCCGTCAGCAACATGTTTCGGGTCCGCCGGATTATTCAGGATCTCGACGACTGGCTTGTATTTGTACCAGGCAAGGCCTGGCGCCCATTTGATGTGATCTGCGCCAGTCCCAAGGAGGGCTGTTGCTTCCAGCTCGAGCTCCTGGCCCTTCAGCAGCTTCACGATCGGCATATCAGGGTACACGGGAATCACTTTTGGATCAGCGGACTTAATCTGCGAGGCAAGGACAATGCCGGGCCCCTTCGCGGACAAGGTCAGCGTGCAGGCGCACTTGGCGCATCCTGCACCGGTGCATGTGCACGTCGCGCAGACATTGTACGTCTTGAGGTCGGTTGATAACGGGATCAATCCAAGGCGATGGGCAATCATCTCATCGTATAGGACAGAGCTGTTCTTGGTAAGCGTGACCTTCTCGATCGCCATGGTCGGCACGTCATGGATGATGGCTCTGCGCAGGGTATTGGCAAACGCTGCTGTAGCGTCTTTCATCAGGAACGATACTGCGCCTGTCTTCTTGTCCTTGGTTAAGAGGCGAACTTCCATGGTTGTTGTGCTTGCGGGCAATTCCGGCTTGTTCCTAAATTCGCCGGCCTCGCTTTCCTCCTTTTTTCCTGCAGGAATCATGAGGGATGGGAGTGACGTCTTGGATCACGCCGATCCGCAGCCCCATCCTGGAGAGGGCGCGGACAGCTGCTTGAGCGCCAGGCCCGGGATTGTTTGGCCCGTTGTGGCCGCCAGGCGCCTTGATCTTGACATGGATGCCGGTAATCCCCTTTTCCAGCGCAGTGTCTGCTGCCTTCTTGGCAGCCAGCATGGCAGCGGTAGGGGAGGATTCCATGCGATGGGCCTTTACGACCATGCCGCCGGAGACGCGGGTGATGCTTTCTGTTCCGGTGATGTCCGTGATGTGGATGATCGTGTTGTTGTACGAGGAAAAGATGTGGGCGATGCCCCAGGTGAGCGTTCGCTCTCGAGGAGGGGCGTGATGGCGCTCGGCCTGCTCGCTGGATGGCTGCGCATTCAGCCTTTCCGCTGCCGGCTTTTCCGCGTGCTGCTGTTCTGTGGTTTGGTCTGCCATGGTTATTTGGGCGCGATGATCATTGTTTGATCATAATAAATTGCTCTCCTTTTCTGATGTTTGATGGTAATTTACTGGTGATGTTCAATCATTTTTATTTTTCCACGAGCAGCGCTTGCTGTTCTTTGGCAGCAGGTTTGGGGCTTTCCTTTGCGCCGCCCTCTTTCTTTTCTTCTTCTGCTTTTTCCTTCCGTGCTTCTGAGGCAGAGCGGATGACGCGTTCAGGATGTTCCAGGTCTGCCAGGGTTGATGCCGGTGAAAATCCAATCTCGATATGATCCCCTATCGGGACAAGGAAGGATGGCATATTCAGTTTTTCCCCATTGAGGGTGACGTGCTGGTGGATGATGAACTGCCTTGCCTGCTTCATGGACCGGGCCATGTTTCTCTTGTACAGCTGGGTCTGGAGGCGCCGCTCCAGGATGTCCCGGAGCGTCAATCCAAGAACGCTGGAAAGGGTTGCTCCAGCTTGGGAAAATCCATACTTCTGCAGTTTCGTCAGGAGAAGGGCTTTTTCCTTGTCTGCCTGCTCGCCATGCGCGGCAATCAGCTTTTTTGCCTGCAGCTTGTAGAATCGCTGGATGGACCTCATCTTCCAAAGCTCTTTCTTGTTCTTGAGGCCGTATTCTTTGAGGAGAGCTTTCTCTTCATCAATCCGCGCCTTCTGCCACATGTGGGTCGGCGTCTTGTACTTTCTCCTTGTCTTTCTTGGGTCTCCCATGGTTTATTGCGATGATGCTGTGGTACGGCATTGGTTGATTATTATTGCCAGCAGCAACTATTGAGGGGGTTCTTTTGGTTCTTTTCTTTGTCACTTATTTCTTCTTGTCTTTTGCGCCAGGCGCTGCCTTGGCCTTGCCTTTATCCGCGCCGCCTTTTCCTTTATCATCCTTTCCTTTGGATGCAGCGGCGGCAGCAGCGACCTTCGAGCGCTTGACGCCAAGCACGTTGCCCTTGTTCTTTCGGAAGTTGGATCTGGTGCGCTGGCCTCGGACTGGAAGCTTCAGGGCGTGGCGCATGCCTCGGTAGGATCGGATGACCTGCATACGCTTGACATCGTTGCTCTTCGAAAAATCAAGATCGCCAAGAATGACATGCTTATCCTCTCCTGTCTCGTAATCCTTTCTTCGGTTGAGAAGCCAGGCGGGGATGTGAAGCTGTGCCGGGTCACGGACTGCCTTGTCCAGCTTCTCGATCTCGAGCTGGGATAAGTAGCCTGCTTTCTTGGCCTTGTCAATACCAGTGAGGTTGCAGATGACGTTTGCGAACGAGAAGCCGATGCCCTTGATCTTTTGGAGCGCCATGAAGGTCGCTTTCTTTCCGTCGAGGTCGGTATTCGCGATCCGCACGAGATATTGAAAGTCCTTGTCGTCTGGCATGGTTGATAGAAAGCCGGAGAAAACACTTTTCGTCCACCCTAAGGCGCTCAACACGTGTTGAACTCGGGCTTTTAGCTGATGAAAAAAGAGGTGGTTTATAAAGGTTGCGAATAGGTTGTAGCTGGTGGGCGGTAGGGAGTGGGTTACCCATCAAGCCAATCGCCTACCTCACCCTCCACTTAAGGCGGCCACTGGGAGTTGAACCCAGCCCTAAGGCTCCACAGGCCTCAATGCGAACCGATACACTATGGCCGCCATCAGCAAGGAGCAAGAGGCATTAGTTTTATAAATATTCCTTTTTAGAATACTGAAAGAGGGGAGCGAAAACTATGACTATCGATCATCGCGTTGAGGAAGCAGTTCATGTGTTCAATGAGGGTAGCGATCTTGCTATTCTTTATTTGGAACAACTTCAGCGAAGAGCGAAAGCGCCTGCAACACAACAAACCCTCACGATAAGCAATAGGAATTCTGTTGACATGGTGCGTCGGCATACCGACAACCATCTCGGGCAGCTCATGAACAGTGCTGGTTATGAAGAGAAAAGCATCGAAGGCGTGCCGTACTACGAGCGGCCAGATGAAGATGGCGGTGTTGACGTGCTGGTCCTGAGCAACATTACAGAGGGGCAATATATTGCATATCAGGGAGTGACTTTTTTTCACACAAAAAAAGCGCGCGATGTATTCAGGGCTTATGAGAGCAGCAGAAGGAAGAAAGCAAGGGGTATTATAATCGGATCTGTTATTGGCAGCGTCATGACTGGCATTAATCACTTCGGTGGTGCAGTTAATTGGGCGTTGGCAGAAATTGCTGTTGCGGCAGGCGCCGGAGTAGCATCTGCTTCTGCCTATACCAGTAGGAGAACTAAAGCAAGGCAATCACCTTACGCTTCCATTCTTGTTACAGGATACGATGCGTTTCAGCACGCGCTTGGTGAAAAGCCTGCAAGGATCAAAGAACAATACTGGAACCCAGCACCATAACCCATCATCACTATCCGCGCTGCTCCTGCTGCAATCCACTGCTCAACGGGTACATCCTTTCTCTTCTCTTCTTCAATTCCGACCGGACCACGGTCACCACATACGGGATGATGAACATCACCACATACACCGCGCTGATCAGGAACGGGCTCTCGTGCCCGCCGCTCTGGATCTGGAGCGCAAACTTATTGGACACGCTCGTCATAAAATACATATTTAGGATGGCAATGATCGGGATGAGCACGAGAGAAATCATGAAATTGCCGATGGTGAGCACGGTCAGCACCATCCAGTACACGATCAGGTTCATCTGCATCCGGACAGGCTGATGTTTTGCCTGCCTGTCAGGGTCATTGATAAGATTATGCGTCCGCTCTGCCTCTTCACGGCTCCAGCCGCGCTCTATGAGCCTATCCTTGAGTTGCTTGTGAAACAACGGCATGATCGTCACCTCTTTCCTCACCTTGCAATCGTGTTAGGATCGATGAAAAGAAGGATGCATGTTCGCTCGGCTTTTCAGAATGCTCCTGCCTGTCGGGCAGCGACGGCTGGTAGGGCTGGCCTGTCAGGGACGCGGCGAGCTGCTTGAACGCGATCGATGCCGGGCTTTCCGGATGGGACTGCACCAGCGGCTGCTTGAGCGAGAGCGCGACTCGCGCATGGTCATCCTCCGGGATGATCCCGATGATGGGCCTGCCGAGC
>JACPCA010000020.1 GCA_016180035.1 Candidatus Woesearchaeota archaeon | reverse complement strand
TCATCGTGACGAACGACAAGTTTTATGGCGCGTTTGAAGCATGGAAAAAAACATTCCGCTGCACCAAGCCGGTGAGCATCGTGAATGACAAGACATTGTCCAATGAGAAGCGGCTTGGCGCCATCGGCGATATCGACTTTGTTGTCCGGCAGCGGAGCATTGCTGACGACTTGATGGTGATTGCCGGCGATAACCTGTTCGATTTCAGCCTTGCCGGCTTCTGCTCGTTTTTCAAGAACAAAAAAAGCACAATCCTTGCCGTCCATGATCTTGGTGATCCGGCAAAGCTTGCTAAAACCTTCGGCACAGTGCAGGTGGACAAGAATGGCCGAGTCATCAGTTTTGAGGAAAAGCCAGAGCATCCCAGATCATCTCTTGCAGCAACCGCCTGCTACCTTTTTACGAAAGAAGATGTTGCGGAGCTGCGCCGGTGCATTGAGGAAAACCGCAAGCCGGACAATTCCGGCGACTTCATCGGCTGGCTGTCAAAGAAGAAAGCAGTGCATGCGTACCGGTTTAAGGGACGGTGGTTTGACATCGGCAGCCATGAGCAGTATGATGAAGTGAACAGGATTTATAGCTCTAAGAAACACGGCTCTAAGGAGAAATGAGTCCGTAATCGCATAATTCTTTTCATTATATCAATCATACCATCTGCTTCTGCCGCTCTTCGCGCCGCGCAAGTGTCTTTTGCTTGTTGCGAAGCCGCGCCCGTTCATTTGTCAGGTCATGGCGGCAGTCAACGCACCATTTGCGGAGCTTGTTATAACTTGGTACTTTTCCCCCGCAGCGCTTGCATAGAATCATGAGCGAGGGAAAGACAACGAGCTATATAAAGATATCTACTTTTAGTACTTTAAAGTGGTATAAAATAGGAATGCTTAAATAGAAGATTTTCCTTCTTCCATCGCATGGGGAAGGGAATACTCATCATCCTTGTCAGCATTGCGCTCTTTGCGAGCATGCTTGCCGGCATCGACATTGCCATAGGGCAAAACAGTGAATATCCTTCTGCACTTCCATCAGCATTTTCCGCTCTCTTTTTCAGGAATCATGAACAGCAGTCTCCTGCCAACAGGATTGCTGAAGAAAACATCTCTGTCTTTCCTGAACAGGTCGTCATCACGCTCGGCCGCGCCAGCTGGGCATCTTATGAAGATACGAACTCTATGGATCCTGTCCTTGACGATGGGGCGCACGGCATCGAAATACCGCCTGCCTCTGGAGAAAGCCTGAAAGTCGGCGACATCATCTCCTTCAGCACGCCCCTCGCTGACGGGCTCGTTGTCCACCGGATCATCGAGACAGGGCGTGACGAGCAGGGCTGGTATGCTCGGACCAGGGGAGACAACAATCCTGCTGCTGATCCTATCAGAGTCCGCTTCGAGGACATCCACGGCGTTTTGGTTGCGGTAATCTATTGAGCCGCTGAATCATTTTGCTTTGTAGAAAATCTTTCTTCATTTTTACTCGTCAAATCGCTGTTTTCGGCTAAAAAACACAGATTTGGGGCGCCACAATGAACAAAGACTGCCTATTTTAATAAAACCGGCAAAGCCGGTGACGGGTTACGGCGCCGCCACGCATCGATATGATGGTCATGTCCATTTTTCTTGCTCCACACTGGTGTAGAGCAAGAAAAATGGAATTGGTGAGGTACCGTAATCGTGGCGGCGCGGGTGTTCCGTTATTGGTAACTGGGTAGGTAGATGCCAATTTACTACGCAGTTACCAATATTGAGAATTGCACCAATCTACATAAATCGTGCAATTGTCAATACAGGCCTCTGGCCTGTTTTATTGTTCTTTTCTGAACTAATCGTGGCGCCCCAAATCTGAACGACATTTTCTACAAAGCCGAATTATTCGCCACATTTAAATACCATCTCCTTCTTTTGAACATCATGCGAGACGAAGAAGCATTAGACAAGCGCCGGCAGGCAGGAAAGGCTGCCGGCATGGCGCGAGCGTTCGGAAAACAGCTCATCAAGCCAGGCGTTCTGCTGATCGATGTTGCTGACAAGGTCGAACAGAAAATTCTTGATCAGGGCGTCGGCATAGGGTTTCCTGCCCAGATCTCTCGGAACGCCACTGCTGCGCATTACTGCTCCCCGCCGGATGACAAGACTGTTTTTGAGAAGGGCGACATCGTCAAGCTCGACGTCGGCGCTGAAGTTGACGGCTACATCGCCGATACGGCAACGACAGTGAACCTTGGCGGTCATGACAAGCTCGTGCAGGCGTCGCGGGAAGCGCTCAACAACGCCATCAAGCTCGTCAGGCCTGGCGTGACCACTGGCGAGCTTGGAAAAGTGATCGGGGAGACCATTGAGAGATTCGGCTTCAAGCCTATCAGGAATCTCAGCGGCCACGGCGTCGGCCAGTACCATGTGCACACGAATCCTTCAATCCCCAATTACGGCACGGGCAGCAAGACAACCCTGGAAGACGGCGAGGTGATCGCCATCGAGCCGTTCGCCTCCACCGGCGCAGGGCTCGTGTCGGACCTTCCGGACTGCGATATCTTCATGCAGGAACAGAAGCGGCCTGTCCGAAACCTGATAACGAGAGAAGTTTTGCGGGAGATCGAAAAATACAAAGGCCTGCCGTTCACGACGCGATGGCTCGTGCGGAAGTTCCCTCTCAACAAGGTGCATTACGCGCTTCGCGATCTCCACACCCAAGGCGTCATCAACAACTACCCGCCGCTGGCTGACCGTGGAAACGGGCTGGTCAGCCAGGCAGAGCACACGATCATCGTCGGCGAAAAGCCGGAAGTGGTGACGAAAGCAGATGAGTGAGGAAGAACTATGATCATTGATCTGACTATGTTGATTGACGAAACAACACCAGTCTATCCTGGCGACCCCAAACAGGAAATACGGCAGATAGCGGCGATAAAGAAAGAGGGGTATAATGAAAAGCGAGTTGCTTTCAACTCTCATTTTTCAACCCATATCGACGCGCCGTTCCATATGCTTGAAGATGGCAAAACGTTGACAGATTTTCCGATAGAAACATTTGTCGGCGATGCTGTTGTTATCGACGTTCGGGACCAACGAGAGATTACGGAAGATCTTGAGAATATCGGAAACTGCGATATCGTCTTCTTTTATACTGGACATACAGAAAAAAGGAGTGAAGCTGGCTATTTCGAGAATAATCCTGTGCTTTCAAAGGCAACAATCCTCCGGTTGATCAAGAAGAATGTGAGAATTGTTGGAATAGACTCTTTTTCACCCGACAATGCTCCATGGCCGCTCCACAAGCTCTTATTCAAGAACGATATACTTATCGTTGAAAATCTGGTGGATCTTGAAAAAGTTGCTGGAAAAAAGTTTAAATGTTATATTCTCCCTCTGAAGATTAAGGATGCTGATGGAGCCCCATGCAGGGTGATTGCTGTTCTGTAAGGGAAT
>JACPCA010000019.1 GCA_016180035.1 Candidatus Woesearchaeota archaeon | reverse complement strand
AGTAGCGCTCCTTGAAAAGATCATTGCAGACTGGGACGCCGCCCTGCTGCATGAATTCGGAGGGAAGATAGTAGAAGTCCTGCCCTGCGCCAGTGGACTTCAACAGCTCACAGGCAGGGTCTGCAGCGTGGGAAAGAAACGACTCGTAATCAATATATTGAATGACAAAGTCTTCTCTGCCATGATCGTTGATGTCGTTATCGCAATATCTGCTGTATGGATTGTAAGTGACTTCCACCTGCCCATTGCTCTTGAACAGGTCAAACGTGTAGGCGTTCTCATTGTCATAAATGATGAGGCAGACTTCAGCGCCGTCGCCGGCAAGCGCAGTAAGGGGCATGGTCCGGACAAACTGTTCGACCTTGCCCTTCAGCACGTCCAGATTACCGTCAAAGACGGCATATCCGGTTGGCGTGTCCTGCTTGAGGAAGAGAATGCTGAGGAGCGCAGCAGAAACAACTACGAAGAGAACAAGAACGGTATAATCACCCTTTTTTGTTGATGCCATGTGGAAAGCCTCAGTGCAGGATTCGAACAGTACAAGATTTTTCTTCAACCTTCTCTTCAGATATCCTTCAGCGTGCAGTGGCCATGAAGCAATTGATGGAGGGTTAGGGCAAGCTTGGCGATGGGGACGCGCTTCTGTTCTGCCGTATCCCTGTCGCGGATAGTGGCGTCGTTCTTTTCCAGCGTCTCAAAATCTATCGTGACGCAGTACGGCGTCCCGATCTCGTCATTTCTTGCATACCTCCTGCCGATAGCGCCGGACTTGTCGAACGTGCAGGCAAATTCGCCTTTCAGAAGCGCAAACACCTCGCGCGCCTTGTCCTGGACCTTATTGACGAGCGGAAGCACGGACACTTTCACTGGCGCAAGCTTGGGATGGAGTTTCAGCACGATATATTCCCGTTCCTTGCTGTAGGTATATGCATCGAAAAGGAAGACGAGGAAGGCGCGGCCAACTCCTTGCGCAGGCTCGGCGATGACGTGCGGCACGACTTTCGTGCTGGTCTCTTCGTCAAACAGGGAAAGGTCTGCCTGGGAATGCTTCATGTGCTGGCGGAGGTCGAAGTCTGTCCTGTTGGCCATGCCCTGCAGCTCCTTCCAGCCGAAAGGAAAATGGTATTCAAGGTCCCAGGTGTCCAGCGCGTAATGGCTTTTCTCTGTCGGAAGATGCTGCCGGATGCGGAAGTTCTCCGGCTTGGCGCCGAGAGAGACGAACCACTGGTGGGACTGGACAATCCAGTATGCATGCCATGATGTCTTGATGATGTTGTGCTCCAGCGCTTCCTTGATCGTCATGGCTTGAGCGTCTTTTTTTTGCTGCTGCATCACCGACGAATATACCAGAAGCTCACAGCCCAGAATGTCCTTTATGAACGGGCAGTCATTCGTCTTGTCAGGATGCACGAAATATTCGATCTCCATCAGCTCAAACTCCCTGCAGCGGAACAGGAAATCCCTTGGGGAGATCTCGTTGCGGTAGGCCTTGCCGATCTGGGCGATGCCGAAGGGAAGCTTGAGCCTGGCGTGCTCTGTCACGAGGCGGAAATTGGCAAAGATCAGCTGGGCTGTCTCCGGGCGGAGATAGGCTGTGGAATGTTCTGTCTCGACGGGGCCGACGTTGGTCTTAAACATGAGATTGAACTGCCGGCCTTCTCCAAGCTGGCCCTTGCAGGCCGGACACGGGATCTTATTATCCTTCACCAGCTTGGTGATGGCGTCGCGGGACAGGCCATCAGCAGCGATCTTGAGCTTGTCTTCCAGAAGATGGTCGCCGCGGACGCGGTGATGGCACTTCTCGCATTCCAGCATGATATCCTCGAAGCAGTCCACATGGCCTGACGCCTTCCACACGTTCGGGTTGGTGACGATGCTGCCGTCAATCCCCACAACATCCTCCCGCGACCGGACAAAGGTTGTCCACCATTCCTGCTTGATGTTGTTCATGACCTCGACGCCAAGATGGCCGTAATCAAAGAAGCCGGCAAGGCCGCCATAGATCTCCCCGCTGGGATAGACAAACCCCTTCCGCTTGCAGAAGGAGGCCATGTCATCGATGGAAATCACCGAGGAGGGTTTGGTAGAGGATAAGGTGGGGGAGCCAGAGGCTGGTTGTGCCATGATTGTCCCAAGATGGTCATTATTTATATACTTTGTTAAAGATATTGAGGAAAAACAGGCTCTGTAGAAAATATCATCCCATTCAGGGCGCCGCCGTATCTGAACTTGGTTTAGGTCTTTTTTCTTTCCCACCAAAACTCGCATTGTTGAATATTCGTAGGCGAGTTTTGGGAATCCATAAGAGGGGCGGCTTCACTTCGTTCAGCCACCCGAAGGATGAACATTCGCCGGAGCGAAGCGGAGGCTACCTACACATGAATATAGTTCAGTGACGGAAGCTTAACGCCCGGAAAAGCATTTTCTTTTCCTTCCGATTAGTCAGGGTAGTTGTGTGGTGAGGAAGGAAAAGAAAATGAAAGAAAAAAGAGCCTTAAGGAAAGTCACGGCGGCACCCAAAATTGTGTTTTTTAGTCAAAAACGGTGATTTGACGACTAAAAACGAAGAAAGATTTTCTACAGAGCCGGAAAAACAGGTTGGGCGGAGTGGAGGTACCATGTTTATTATTTTTGATCTACTTTATTTTTGATCTACTACATACCCTGATACTATTCACCCCCATATCACCTGATATGACAAGCGTTAAATACTCCTTCTCGTTAAAATACAAAATAGGAAAAGAAACATTTATATACAAACTTGAATCGTACCATCAAGAATAACTTGTTTATGGAGGCAGAAACCATGATGAAAAAAATGTCTAAGATTCTTATTGGAATAGCAATGATCCTTAGCTTGTTTCTTCTCTCCGCCTGTGGCGGTGGAAATAAGGCCAGCGGTGATGACACGCTCAAAGTCGGCTTGATCTTGGCGCTGACCGGTGATGTTGCCGTGTTCGGCGAGCCGATGCGAAACGCGGTCCAGCTCGCTGTTGAGGAAGTCAACGCAAAGGGCGGCGTCAATGGAAAGCGCATCCAGATGATCTATGAAGACGGGATGTGCGACGGAAAGCAGGCAGCAGTGGCGGCCCAAAAGCTCGTCCACATCGACAAGGTCGGCTTTATCATCGGCGGCTTGTGCTCGGCTGAAACCCTGAGCATTGCGCCGATCACTGAAGAGAAGAAGGTCGTGCTGCTGTCGCCGTCGAATGATGAGTGGGGAGTCGGGCTTCAGGGCGCGTTCGTCGCTGCAGCAGAAAAGGCAGGCCTTGAGGTTGTCGCAGTAGAAACTGCAGAGCCAGGCGCGGCAGACGTCAAGACCCAGATCTTGAAAATCCAGAGCGCAGGGCCTGATGCGATCTATATGCCATTATTCCCAGGAGATATGGTCATTGCCCTCAAGCAGATGAGCGAGCTGGGGTTTACGCCGTTCTTGATGGGAGCTGACGCTACCAAGAGCGATGATCTTATCGCAGCCGGCGGTGATGCAGTGGAAGGATTAGTGTTCACGATGCCTTCAACACCAAAATCACCAGCGTACGCCAGCTTCTCGGAAAAGTACAACCAAAAGTATGGCACGGCTGAGCCGAACCCGTACACTGCCGAGTCGTATGACGCGGCCATGATCGCCTTCAATGCGTATAAGAACAGCGACGGCACGCCAGAAGGGCTCAAGGCATACCTTGACAGCATGGGGCCGTACGATGGCGCGTCAGGAACCTTTGAGTTCGATGAGTTCGGAGAAGTCATGAAGCCATATGATTTCTATGTGGTGAAGGATGGCAAGTTCGAGCTTTTCGAGCGCTGAGCTGATGCGCTCTTCTTTTTTTTCTTCCCTTTTTCTTTTGTATAACCAATTACCAGCCAGTAGATGCCAGCGTATATCCAGTAGGTATTCATGCACATCATTTATGACATCACTCACAACAGGTGACCTATGGCAGTCGTAGCTCAACTCATCGCTAACGGGCTTATCGCCGGATCGATTTATGCGCTTGTCGCGATAGGCTACACCATGGTGTACGGCATTCTCAAGTTCATCAATTTTGCTCATGGAGAAGTGCTCATGCTGGGGACATATTTTGCGTACATTCTGGTTACGTCTTTTCATGTTCCAATCATCCTGGCGATGATTCTGGCAATGGCTGCTGCAGCGCTGCTTGGGATTCTTATCGAGCGGGTAGCGTACCGCCCGCTGCGAAAAGCCAACGCTCCCCGGCTTTCTGCGCTTATCACGGCAATGGCGCTGTCCATCCTTCTTCAGAG
>JACPCA010000050.1 GCA_016180035.1 Candidatus Woesearchaeota archaeon | reverse complement strand
GATATTCGCCGGAGCGAAGCGGAGGCTACCTACATATAGATGTAGTTCAATGAACGGAAGCTTATTCCCAAAAAAGCATTTTGTTTTCCTTCCGGTTAAACGATATAGTTGTGCGATGAGGAAGGAAAACAAAATGGAAGAGAAAACAAAATGGGGGGTTTTGATTCATGCTAAACTATATCCCAATAGCAAAGCGTATGCTGGAGAGGAAGAAGGGCGTACTTGCCAATGGCTTCCACCAGTACGACGGCGATACGGTAGAGATCTGCAGGGACATCCTCGACGATTGCTGGACTGGAACTCATCTTAAGGCAAGCAATGGCCACTTTCAGGACTTCTGGACGCGCGATTTTTGCTTCTGCGTGAGATCTCTTCTCAAGATCAAGAACAAGGACCGCGTGATCCAGACGCTGAAGTATGCCATCGGCGTTTTTGAGCAGCACGGCGTTGTCACTACCACGATATCTTCGGAAGGGATGCCTTCTGATTTTCCTCAGGAAAGCGCAGATTCTCTTCCGTTACTGGTCCGTGCCATCCGCCTTGCTGATCCGGGGCTGATGCAGCAGCATGAGCAGTTTTTCCTCGACCAGATCCAGGCCTATTACGACCGCGTGTTTGACCCTGTGGCAAGCATGGTCACGACGAGGCGCTTCTTCTCGTCCATCAAAGACCTCACCCTCCGGTATTCTTCAACATATGACAACTGCATGCTGGCCATGCTTAAGGATGATCTTGAAGCGATGGGCTTTTTCAACCCATTCAAAGAATACGATATCCGCTCTGCCATCATGGAAAACTTGTGGAACGGAGACTATTTTTATGAAGACACCCGCAAGAAGCCCATCGTCACTGGCGATGCGAATGTGTTTCCGTTCTGGACTGGCGTCGTGCATTCCAGGGAGATGTTCGCGTCCTGCCTCCGCCAGATCCAAAAGGCGCGGCTCGATATTCCGTTCCCTCTCAAGTATTCCAGCGAGAAGGAGACCATCAGCAACACGGTCTGGTTTGAGCCGCTCGCAGGCCGCTATGAGCGAAACGCCATCTGGATGCATCTCGGCCTCTGCTTCCTTGAAGTTGTCCAGAAATACCACGATTTCTTTTTCCGTGAATACCTCAAAAAATATACCGCCCTGATTGAACAGCACAAGACGATGCTCGAAGTGTTTGATCCGGACGGAAAGCCGCTGCAGGAGCGGTTCTACATCACCGACGAAGCCATGAGCTGGGCGGCGATGTATCTGGGGCTGGTAAGATAAGAAGAGATAAAAGAAGGGATGAACAAGTAAGAAGGGATAAGCAAGTAATCTCATACCCTGGCAGTGGCGTGATTCTATGAAGCTTCAACATGACGTGAAACAGCTGGTTGACGGCATAGGCCTTGTTATTTTTGATATTGATCAGACCTTGGTTGATTCGCTCGAGAGAAATCGGGACGCGGCGCAGCGCTTCTTGTCGCTGTACGGCCTTCCCCATGACGATGATTTTTTCGCTGCTGCAGCGACGAAGACCGCTGCTGATGTCGCTCCTGACCTGTCGCGCCGAGTCCGCCGCCCTATTTCTGAAGCAGAAGTGATGAAGAACTATGTCGATTCCTATCTTGCTTCACCAGTTCCGATCCATGTGATGGATGGCGCCGCATCCCTTATCGATCGCTTGAAGAGCATGGGAAAAGTCGTGACCGCCATGACGGCGGCAGGGAAGAGAATCCATGACATCAACATGGTCGCTCTTCAGGAAGTGTATGCTGCCAGCGGCGGGCGCGGCATGATGTTTGATGCAACACATTATTACCACGATGGCCACACGCGGAAAGATGCAGAGGCGTTTGATTGCCTGCTGCAGCATCGCCTCCAACAACGGATTTACGAGTCACTGCCAGAAGATTTCCGGACCAGAACGCTCGTCATCGGTGATTCATCAACTGACATGGTTCTTGCGGCGATGATCGGGGCGCAGTTTATCAGAGTGCGGCCGACGTATACTGTTCTTGATGTGTACCGGCAGTTGACGGCGTGATGATACACAATTATGCCATCATCCTCTTCACCGCCGCAATCACCTTGGCAGGGTCAGCCCTGCCGCGCAGCTTGTTCATGGCAAGGCCGATCATGGCATTCTGCGGCACCTTCGCATTTTCAGAGGCAAGCGCCGCCACTTCTCTCTCCACGTCATCGTCAGAAAGCAGCTTGAACCGCGCAAAGTCAAGCCTTCCTGTCTTTCCAAGCGAGATAATGATGTCATGGACTGCCTCCTTGACGATATGTCCGGAAGATAGTTCCGAGAAGATGGCAGCGTACTCCTCATTGCTTGGATTGGCAGTGATGTTCTCTTTTCGGCGGATGGTGATGGGGATGGAAACGACGCTCTCTGCAATGAAGGCTGGCTTGATCGTGGGGAACTGCTTTGCCCAGAGGAGGATGGCATCCGCCTTGCCAGCCTTTGCGGCAGCATCAGCCAGATCTTTAGCGATGCCGATCCCTTCGAGCTTCTTCGCCTTGTCGTCAAGCAGCTCGATGCCGGCAATGTTTTGCAGGCTTCCCTGGACAGGAAGCACGTCTGTCTCCGGATACATTCTGGCTGCGCCTGGCATGGGCCGCAGGAAGGACGTCGTGCCATCGGGCTCTGCTTTTCTCACTTCTGCGGCGATGGGCTTGTTTTTCTTGAGGATGGCAAGCTGGCGGCTTATCTCGTAATCAATAATAGCATGGATAGACTGCACGTCCTGAAAGCCCTTGATCTCCGTACGCGCTCCTCCCTTGATGGATACGTTCACGTCCTGACGGATCGAGCCGATGCCTCGCTTCAGCCCGTCGACGCTGCGCAGGATCATGCCAAGCTGGAGGCATGCTTTTCTGCATTCTTCCGGCGTGTGAAGGTCCGGGCCGGTGGCGATCTCAATGAGCGGGATGCCAAGGCGCGACAGGTTATAGGCATCACGGCCAGCGCCGCGCTCGATCACCTGGCAGGCTTCTTCTTCAAGGCAGACGGTAGGGATGCTGACCTTTTTCCCATCCATCAGAAGCTCGCCGTCCCTGCCGACAAGAGCAGTCCGCTGGAAGCCAGACGTATTGGAGCCGTCAATCACCGTCTTTCGCATGACCTGGATCTCATCGACGATCGTGCAGTGAAGAAGGGAAGCCACTTGAAGCGCTGCATGGAGCGCTTTCTCATTTATCGGGCCTGGCGGCTCTTCGTCCAGCTCGACAAGGCAGGTCGTATCGCGATAGCCATGGTAGATGAATTGTTTTCCACGCGTCTGCTCATACTGGGCTGCAATGTCAACTGCGCCGCCCTCTCCTGCTGCCGCGCGAAGCTTTCGCTGGACAGAAATGTCTGGGGGGTCCTTGCGGATTGTTGTCGGGCAGCGGCAGAACAGCTTCTGCCCTTCCAGCTGCTGATGGATCTCGACACCGCAGCGGAATCCAAGCTCGTGATAGCTAAGTTGGGGGTTTGTGGCCATGGTTGGAATCATCACGTTCTATTTATCATTCCTTCTTATTTATCACTTTCTTGTATTCATCACTCTCTATATTTCCTATTTATCACTCTCTATAGTTCTGTCCTTTCACTGATCTCCCCGCGCAAATTTTTGGCAAGGAGCTTGCGAGCTTCCTCTTTGCCATAATTTCCGAGCAGCCATGCCAGCTTCACGAACGCAGTCTCGGTCAGCATGTCTTCTCCGTAGATGACGCCGATATTGCCGAGCCGTCGGGTGTTCGTGTACACGTCCCGATTCACCCTGCCAAAGATGCATTGGGAGGTCAGCACGACAAGCCCTCCTTTGGCGATGAACTCTTTCAGCGCTTCATAATTGGGATGATTCTCCGGGATGTTTGTCGGCGCATGGCCGAGGCCAGTCCCTTCAAGAACAAGCCCTTTATAGCCATGCCTGATGTAAACATCAATAACCTCTCTTGACATATTGGGATACACTCGAAGGATGCCGACCTTCTCCTCGAACTTGTCTCGGATCGCCATCTTTTTTCCGCCGGCGGCTTTCGCCGCTGCAGCGTCTGTCTTTGCATCCTCCTTTCGTAAGTAGCCCTGTTTCAGCATGGTGACTTCTTTCTTCTCATAATCAATTCTTGCAAGCGGCGTGTCTCCGACAGCCTTGAACGCGTCGCGCCGCGTCGTGTGCATTTTTCTCGTCTTGGCTGGTGGAAGGATCACGCAGGCATCATCATCAACCGTCTCATGCATGCAGATCGCAACGCCGACAGCGTCAGTCTTGGCGATGAACAGCGCAGCAGAAAGCAGGTTGAGGGCGGCATCCGTGCTTGGCCTGTCGCTGGACCGCTGGGCGCCGACGAGGATGATAGGGATTGCCGGGCTCTCGATCATAAAGGAAAGAGCGGCTGCAGTGACGGCAAGCGTGTCAGTTCCATGGCCGATGATGATCCCGTCAACGCCGGCTGCAGCTTCCTGCTGGACAGCACGGGCTATCTTCTGATAATGGCTGAAGCGCATGTCCTCCGACATGAGATTGTCGATCAGCACGGCCTTGATGCGGGCGATGCTTTTTATTTCTGGAAACATGGCAAGAAAGTCGTCAGCAGTGAAAGAGGCGATGACGCCGCCGGTGGCATAGTCCACTTTTGATGCGATCGTGCCGCCGGTGTGGAGGATGGCGATGGCCGGGAGCTTTTTCGCTTCCTCTGTTTCTGTTGTATTGGCTTTTTTTTGTTCCTCTTGCCCAGGTTTATCTGCTTTCACGGCATCCCTTCCCGCGGCTTCAGCGACGCGGACATCAACAACCTTGTCTTGGCTGATGCCGATGTTGTATCCGCTTGCCAGCTTAAGAACAAGAGCCTCGGTCTCCTGATTCGGCATCAGGATGCCATCAACCTCCTCTTTTTTCGTCGTGACGATGACACGATCTCCTGGTTTTGCATTCATGGCTGTCTGGTCAGCTGTTTCTTCAGCGGCATGGCCGCTGCTATCCTGTTGGATCCATCAAATACAATTATCCGCGCTTATCCAAAATAACTTGGCTTCTGCTTTTGCAGCTCCTTTGCCTTGGCCGTGCGGAACTGGCCCTCCATCTCTTCGTACGTCTTTTGGATGTCCTTGCTGGAGCTTGGATGGACCATCTTGAGGGCTTCACGGAAATCATCCATGGTGACCTCTTTGGCCTTGA
The DNA here is from genome assembly GCA_016180035.1 of Candidatus Woesearchaeota archaeon. GTDB lineage: Archaea > Nanobdellota > Nanobdellia > Woesearchaeales > UBA12501 > JACPCA01. The sequence goes on along the minus strand of JACPCA010000050.1, from coordinate 11,694 downwards.
TGTTTTTTCGGAGCGCCTGGATGCCGGCTTCCTTGCAGACTGCTTCAATATCCGCCCCTACAAAATCTTCTGTCAGCCTGGCAAGCTCGTCGAGATCGACATTCTTGAGCGGCATCTTTTTCGTGTGAACCTCAAAAATCGTTTTTCTTGTTTCCGCATCTGGCACTGGTGTAAGAATAATCCTGTCAAACCGGCCGGGGCGGAGGAGGGCAGTGTCAAGGATGTCCGGCCGGTTGGTCGCGCCGATGATGACGACGTCATGCATCTCTTCCAGCCCGTCCATCTCGGTCAGGAGCTGGTTGACCACCCGTTCGGTGACGTGAGAGTCTGCGCTGAGCCCGCGCCGTGGAGCGATCGCATCCATCTCGTCGAAGAAGATGATGGTCGGGGAGGTCTGCCGAGCGCGCTGGAATATTTTTCTGATGCCGCGCTCGCTCTCGCCGACCCACATGGATAACAACTCCGGACCCTTGACCAGGATGAAGTTTGCTTTGCTCTCGTTGGCGACTGCCTTGGCAAGCAGCGTCTTCCCTGTTCCTGGCGGGCCGTACAGGAGCACACCCTTCGGCGGCTTGATGCCGAGCCGCTTGAAGGCAGGGCCGTACTTCAGCGGCCACTCGACTGCTTCCATCAGCTCCTGCTTGACATTGCCAAGCCCGCCGATGTCATTCCATTTTGCTGTCGGAATCTCGACGAGGACCTCGCGCATGGCGGACGGGCGGACGACCTTGAGGGCTTCCATGAAGTCGCCCTGCAAGATCTGAAGCTTTTCGAGAATCTCTCGGGGGATGGGCTCCTGTTCGCTCAGGTGAAGCTCCGGAAGCACGCGCCGGAGCACGATCATGGCAGCCTCTTTTGCCAGGGCAGACAGGTCTGCGCCGACAAAGCCATAGGTTATTTCAGCGATGTCTTCCAGCTTGACATCCTTTGACAATGGCATATTCCTGGTGTGGATCTTGAGGATGTTCAGCCGCCCTTCCTTGTGCGGGACGCCGATCTCGATCTCCCGGTCAAACCGGCCAGGCCTGCGCAAGGCAGAGTCAAGAGAATTCGGGATGTTCGTCGCAGCGATGACGACCACTTTTCCGCGGGACTTGAGGCCGTCCATCAGCGCAAGAAGCTGGGCGACGACGCGGCGCTCGACTTCACCGCGAGACTCTTCACGCTTGATGGCGATCGCATCTATCTCGTCGATGAAGATGATGGAAGGGGCGTTCTTTTCTGCTTCCTCGAATTTTTTGCGAAGGTTTTCCTCAGACTGGCCGTAATATTTACTATTGTGTAGTAACAATAAATTCTCTGTGGTGAAAGAATCTTTATCGACAGTAAAATCGTACAGTTCCTGCTCGCCAGCAAAAGAGATGCCAGTGATTGTTTCCCATCCAATATCTCTTCTGTTAAGTAGGTCAAATTCTTTTTTTAGTGCACCATCTACAATCCCGTGCTTCTGCCCAAGAGAAAATAGTTTTTGAAGAGTGTATCTGGTGAACCTCCCTTTACCGTATACATAATAATCATTATTCCTAAAACAAGAATAAGGAAGCTTATTTTTGAGTTTATTCACTAATCTTGTAGGGGTCGGAATGTTCTCATATTCTTTCTGCTTATCGTTTAACTCAATATTTTTCAGTTTTTCAAGTTTTGAGCAGGAGCTTCCGATTGCAAGAAACTTTTTTCTTCCTTCAAACCCGCGAATAACAAGTTTCTGCATCAGCCCTTTTTTGGTCTTGTGCTCCAACAGCCGTGTGGCAATGCCAAGCCGGAGCTGAAGCAGGGATTGCATCTGCTGAAGAAATGCTCGAGACTTGCAATATATGATCGGTGTAGGGTATGCTCCTTTTTTTCCCTGTTTTGTCGTGTAGGGTGTCATTGCGGCGCACCCATCCCCATCAAAGTATCCCCGAATGAAGGCCTTGATTTCCTGGTCCGGAAGCTTGTACATAAATGGAAGTATCCTGCCTTCTTTTTTTCCAGCATCAATACCGAGGATGATAAGGAATTCCGCAAGAAGCCTTGAATAAGCAACAACCCTCCCGTCATGGTACTCCGTAACAGAATCAATGCCGAACACTCTGTTTAGCAAGTGTTTGAAGCGGACTCTCAAGACATCATCATTATTGGCGAATGTCACGCTTTCTTTTCTCTTGTCAATATGGCCGTCAGACATGACAAGGCCGCAGATCTCCATTAAGTCTGGCGTTGTCTTTTTTGGGAGAGAAATCCAGTTGCTTCTCGACAGGTTTCTGCTCTTCAGCGTGTGCCTTCCATTTCTTTTCTGAAGATCAGGATGCGAAAAGGGGATGTTCCAGCTTGCTTTCTTCACATTAGCAGAGTTGATCTTTGCAACAGCGTCTCCTTCTTTCAAGTCTTCAAGCCGTTTCCAGGTTAGTTCGCCATCATGGTACACTAAAAATGGCTGGTTGCAGGAGGATAGGATGGTGTTGCCATCACTCAATGAGATATGGTACGCAGGAGCGCGCAATCTTGTCGTGTGAGTAATATTCCCTGTGACGATCTCCCCTGCTTTGGTGATAGAAAACGTTTTAACCGGTTTTTTGAGGGTGATAACTTCTATGTTCTTCTTCCCTACCTCTTCGGCATTTCCTGTTTTTTTTGCTGTTTCAAAAATAGTTTTTGCAGCAACGGCCCCCTTTGGGTTCGTCAGTATTTTGGTGTCTCCTCCAACGCACATGACCTCGGGCCCGTTAATCAGCAGGAAGGTCGAATTCGTCTCGGTCGCCACTGCCTTGGCGAGCATGGTCTTTCCTGTGCCCGGCGGCCCGTGAAGCAGCACGCCTTTCGGCGCTTCAATGCCGAGCCGCTCAAAGATTTCCGGATGCTTGAGCGGCAGCTCGACCATCTCGCGGATCTTTTTGATCTCATCGCTCAATCCGCCAATGTCTTCATACGTCACTTCAGGAATAGTCTCTTCCTTGACTTCCACTGCTTCAGGATTAAGAACGACTTCTGTCAGCTCGGTGATGATGACGGGCTCTTTTGGGCTGGTGTCGACCACGATGAATTTGAGGTCGCCGAACCCGAACCCGATCATGCTCTCGTCAAGCATGGAGAATACGTCGTCAAAGAACGGGCTGCCGGTCATGGCGCTCTTTCGCCGGCGTGTTCCGCCAAGCGAAACGATATCGCCCTTGATGACCGCCCTTCCCAGAAGCCCCTGCTTGAAAATGTTTTGGGGGGCGCGGATGTGGACCCCGCGGCGCGCTGGCGCAATGGTCACTTTCTTTGCTTCCTTGACCTCGCATTTGCGGACAGCGATGACTTCCCCGATCCCTGTCTTTGCATTGCGGCGCAGGATGCCGTCCATGCGGACGATGCTCAACCCGATATCACCAGGGTAGGCGCGGTCGGCAATGCCGACGGTCATGCGCTCTCCCTGAAGCTCGACGATATCGCCAGGGCGCACGCTGATCTCCGTCATGAGGCCTGAATCTATGCGGACAATGCCCTTGTTGACGTCGTCCTGGATAGCTTCTGCAACTTTAAGGTTGAGCTGTTTTGGCATGGTTCCCACGATGGTGCCAAACCCTTATTGTTTATAAAGCTGATGCTTACAAAGGCACTGTCCTGATCTTTTTCAGAGGCGCTGCGAGTTGTAACAAAAAATGACAAAAGCGCATGATGGCATAATGAAACACGCGCACTGCCACGAACTAACTCAAGAATTTTTAATAAAACTGGCCTTTGGCCAGTAGCGAGACATATGCGCCGCCGCGATTGCAGTTCCCAGTCAATTCTATTTTTTTGCTCCACGTTGTTGAGGAGCAAAAAAATAGATATAGGTAGCAGATCGATGCGTGGCGGCGCCGTAACCCGTTACCGGCTCTGCCGGTTTTGTTAACCTGTTGGGTCTCTGTTTGTGGCGGCGCAGTAACCGTTACAGGCCTCTGGCTTGTTGTACCATTCTTCTCCGATGCCAGAAAGCCTTTTGCGAAGATGTTCCCCTCTCTTTAGGAATCTAAACAAATACAAAAAGAAAAAAAAGAATAAAAAGTATTAAACTCACTCAATCACGATGTCGAACTCTGGAGCGCGGTTGACATCCTTGACGTTCACCTTGACGGACAGTGTGGATGACTTGGTGCCATCGCTTGCCGTCACCGTGACATCGTACGTTCCAGCATCGTCATAGGACAGGGCCTTCTTGGAACTGGACATCCAGCCAGAGTACGTCAAGTCGTAATCGTCGCCATCCTGATCGGAAACGTCGAGATAGCTCTCCAGGTCAAGCGTGTCTCCTTCATTGACGTTTACGTCTCGAAGGAGCTCGATTGTCGGGGCATGGTTTTGTTCTATGACAACAATCTTAACAGTCTTCTCCACTGTTGTCGTGCCGTCTGTCGCGGTCACGACGACATTGTACGTTCCAGCGTCGCCTCCTTCTGTCTGCCAGCGCCCATCCTTATCCACGGGAGTACTGAACGTGTAGGATATCGAATCACCGTCAGGGTCATTACCCTGAACTTTCAGCTCAACAAGGTCCCCTTCTGTCACGGTCAGTGTTGTGCCAGTAAGGATGCTGTTGGAGACTTTGGCAGATCCTGCCGCGCTTGCCTCGACAGCTGGAGCAGCCTCGCCTGTTTCTGCCGGCTCTTCATCGCTCACGACAACGACATTGCTGTCGTCACCTGCAGCATCGTCATCAAATAAGTTGTCCTCAAACTCACCGTTATCATCATCAGCTGCAGTATCGTCCGTTTCATCAGCGGAGAAAACATTATCATCATTGTCATCAGCCTTGTCGTCATCTCCAGCGGTGCTGTCATATCCTGCTTTGTAGCAGCCTGACAAGGCGATCATGGCGATCACCATCAATGATATCAGAATAACCGTATTTGTTTGCATTCTCTGTTGTTTCATCGCTAATCACCTTTGGCCCTTCATGTCTTTTCACCGTTTTGTATCATCTCTATTTTTATCGTTTTACGAAGATTCGCTTCGACATACTGCGGTATTCCACCCCAATTTGTTGTTATCGGGGAATTATAACCGTCTATATAAATTTTGTGGTAATGACAAATTAGGGGTGAATTTTAGAAAGGTTTTTATATGAGTATATATAAAGATATTCATAATACTCATCATCCAACGTGATGAACAAAAAAGAGGTGAATGGCATGGGATTCGTGGCGCAAATGAGTGACGCCTTGGTTGCAGTCGCTAAAGATACAGTAAACGTGTTACCAGGGATTGTCGCGGCAATTATTGTGCTTGTTCTTGGCTATATTATAGCGGCCATTGTCGGCTGGGTTGTCCGGGAACTCTTAGACAGGGTGAACCTTGACAAGAAAATTCATCAGATCTGCCACTCTGAAGTGATTGGGTCGGCATATCTGTCTGGCATCATCGGGACAATCATTAAATGGTACGTCTTCCTGATCTTTGTCGGAACATCAACCGAGCTCGTGAATCTCGGCGTGCTGACGGGCTTCTTCAAGACCGTCGTGGCATGGCTTCCAAACCTGATCGTTGCCGTGATCCTGGTGCTGGTTGCCTTGATTCTCGGTGAATACGTCTCTCACAAGGTCCAAGAGACCAGAGTGAAGGGATCTCACTGGGTGAGCAAGGTCTTGTACGCCTGCATTGTCGGGCTGGTCGGCATCATCGCCCTGAACCAGATCGGCATTGACGTATCCTTGCTGGAGAACCTTATCTTAGCTGTTGTCGGAGCGCTTGCCTTGGGAACTGCCCTCGCATTGGGTATCAGCCTCGGCTTGGGACTCAAGGATGACGCAAGAAAGTTCGTCAAGGACCTGAAGAGATAAGCGATTATCTCTTTTTTTATTCTCTTTTTTATTCTTCTTTTGTTTCAAATACTTACTTTTCCATAAGTTGGCAAAAGGATACACTGGACAAGTGTACGCGAAACATTTAAGAAATTGGCCTTATCAGATTTATAGATGAGGATTAAAAACATAAAACGAGGTCACAAAACATTAACAAAGCAAAAGGCGCGACTTATTGCTCATCTTATTGGTGACGGGTGTGTATATAAGTGCCGAACTGATTATAACATAAAATACGAAGTCAAGGATATAGATCTCCTTAATCAGTTCGAAGATGATCTTTTCTATGTGTACGGATTGAAGCCTACTCTTGGTTTTAATCCATCAGGAAAAACAGGTAATTTAATCCCTTATGTTCGGTTACGCTCAAAACGTGCGTTTGAGGATTTGAAAACGTATTGTGAATTTGATTCAAGTAACTGGTCAGTTCCGACACAATTTTCTTGCGCTGATAAGGATATCAAAATTGAATTCCTCCGTGCTTTGTTTGATGACGAAGGAAGTGTTATTCCCCAACATAATAACGCGATAGTAAGGCTTTACTCTATAAACCTAACCGGCTTATTGCAGGTTAAAGCTATGATAGAAGAGCTTGACATCCCCCTTAAGATAGTGCCGGGATTTGGAGATAAACGGAATGTTTATGCTATCACCATTAAAGATATTAAGCTGTTTTATGATAAATTAGGGTTTCATTCGATTAGAAAACAAGCTAGACTTGAACAGTATATAAAAAATAGGAGAAGGTTGCCCTTCTCCCAATCCCCCCTCCCAGATTCGAACCGGGGATCTCTCGGTACCAGCTGACCATTTTTCATCCATAGCCTGAATGGCTTTGTCAAATAGCGAACGCATCTCTAGCCCGCCATAAAGCGTACAGCCGAGCGTTCTAGCCGCTGAACTAAGGGGGGGTAGGTCAACAAGAACGGGCTTGATTTATAAAGGTTTTGAAACAAAACTTGCATCGTTTCAAGTTGATGGGCAAATTTTATTGATACACACTATCAGTTCTAACCTTATTTCCAATAAGTTCGCAAGCTCTTTCTGTCAATTCATCTAATTTCTGTCGTTCTGCTGCAACGAATCTATCATATCTTCCTGTTCCAGCCAAGGTATCAAGAGATTTTTTAACAGAGGTAAGATGATATTCGATGCTGATTGTTGGTTTTCTTGCTTTAATATCGGGCAAGCATCTCTCCACTGTTCTTAAATTCACATAAACTGCTGATACAATCCACGTATCTTGTGGAGCATCTCTGGCAGGGAGTCCACTTAACGGCTGCATTTCCGGATACTCTCTTAACAAGCTTTCGTCAAGATTAAACGGTTGGTTCGCTTCCTCACTGTCCATGTTCTCTCCCCCCGAGATAAGTTTAATTTGACAGAGAAGCGATACTAATATTTAAACATTTCTGTTCGTTTACTATCACATAGAAACAAAACTCGCATCACGTCCTCACTTCCACCCCACCCTCTTTCACCAGTTCCTGCCCTATCCCGCGCCCGACGTCAAGCGAGGATTCGTGGATGGAGGAGAATAAGGCTTCAGCAAACGTCTTTGGCTTTTCGTAGGTGACAAATTCAACTTTCGTCCCCAGAAGCTGTTCAAGATACGCTTTTGCCTCTGGCTTTCCGCCAAGCTGGTCCACCAAACCAAGATTAAGAGCTTCTTCTCCAGTGTAAAACATCCCTGTTGCGATGGCATCGATAGTTTCCTTGCTCAGGTTCCGATTGTCAGCCACGGATTCCTTGAATATGGCATGAAGCTTGTCTAAGCTCTGCTGGAACAATGCCTCTTCTTCCGGCGTCATTTCCCTGAAGGGGGTTCCGATGTCTTTCAGCCTGCCTGCCACCAGCCGCCGGTAGGTCACGTTGTGCTCTTCAATAAACTCGCCGAACTCCAGCGAGGACGCAATCACGCCGATGGAGCCGGTGATGGATGCACGGTTCGCAATCACATGGTCTGCTGCTGTCGCAATCCAGAACGCTCCGGACGCTCCTGTTTCCCGGATGACGGCGACCGTCGGCTTTTTTGCATTCTTGATCGCTTCTGCTATCTCTGACGAGCCAACTGCCGTCCCACCAGGGGAGTTGATGTCGAGCATGATCGCCTTGATAGACGATGATTCTTCTGCCTTTTCAATGAATTTGACGATGTCGTCGGCAATAGCTGGCTTTCCGGAGAGCTTCGACGATCCTGTTGCAGAGATCGGCCCGCTGATGGGGATGACTGCGACATTGCCTGTCCCTAATCCATCTAACCCGTCCTTAGACGACATGCCGATAAGGCTGGCAAAGAAGATGCCGATTAGAAAAAGAATAACGAACAGAGAGAGTATCACAATGCCGATAACGCCAAGAACAGTGACTCCTCGCTTCATGGCGGTATTCAGTGCACCGTTCTTTATTAATGTAGTGTTTTTTAAGGCTTTGTAGAAAATGCCGTCCTAATTTGGGGCGTCGCCGTGGTTTTCTTTGACAAATTTATCAAAACTCGTATCTGAAGTACATCATAGGCGAGTTTTGGGAATCCCCAAATTGGGCGGCTTCACTGCGTTCAGCCACCCGAAAGAAGCAACTTTCATACTGTCGATTCCAAAAATGATTCTTTTCTCGCCGGAGCGAAGCGGAGGCTACCTACACATTGGTTAGTTCATCGGATGGAAGCTTATTCCCAAAAAAGCATTTTCTTTTCCTTCCGGTTACGCAATGTAGTTGTGTGGTGAGGAAGGAAAAGAAAATGGGGAAAAAATAAACTTAAACAGGTGGTTTAAGCACGGCGACGCCCCAAATCTATGTTTTTTAGTCAAAAACAACGATTTGACGTCTGGCTATGAAGAAAGATTTTCTACAAAGCTGTTTTTTAATGTAATGTTTTTGGCCAACACTGCCGATCCTAACTCAGAACAATAACCACTGCCCCAGCTACCATAAGCAATGCGCCGATCATACGGGGAAACAGGTGGCGCTCTTTCAGCACGAGGCAGCCTAAGATTACACTGAATAGGATGCTCAGCCGCTTGATTGATATCACGTACGAGGAGAGCTGTTCCCGGATGGATACGTTGAACAGGACAACGGTCGTTGCCAGAAGAAATCCGAGGGCAACAAACGTCGGAAGGCTCTTCTGGTATGCTTTGAGCGAAGCTGTCCTATCGCTGGCTGCCATAGCAAGGAATGACAAGGAGATGATGAGCGTGATGAGCATCGCGCCAAAAAATGAATCGGACTGATTAATGACCATCTTTTCGAGTACGATAGTGAAGCTGAACAGGATGGCAGCGATCAGCATGCCTCTCGTGCCGCGATTCCTGACCAGTTCATGGAACGGGGCAAGGATGTGGCGGTCAAGATGATGGATGTTAAGGATGTACGACCCTGCCACGATGAGAAGGATCCCGCCTATCCCTGCCAGCGTGGGAAGTTCCCCTAAGAGAAAAAAGGAGGGGATGAGAAGGAAGGCTGGCGTGAAGGAAAGCATGGGGACGGCAAGGCTCAGGTCTGTCATGGGGATCATCCGAAAATACAGGCTGGCGGCCAAAAAATTCGTCAGGGCAGCGGCAAACATGACCGGCCAGAACAACGGGCCGAGAGAAGGTATCCCATGAGTTATCGTGACTATCGCAAGGACAGCAAAACAGACGAAGAACGTCGCGCTGGCGAGCACCGCGTAATGGAACTTCTTCGCCTGCCTCTTGACGATCAGGTAATAGACTGCGTCCAGGAACGCTGCGAGAAGGGACAACAAGAGCCACGCCATCCGAGAATTAAAGAGGGGTTGATTTAAAAAGTTTGTTGCGGTTTACGTCAATGATCCAACTACGTCGGGAAGCTAAACAAATACGGTTTTGACTCTATTTCTGAATAACATTTATAAATATCGCGGTCTTTAACAGATATATCCATCCAATCTGGTTCAACCAATGAAATCTGACAAAACTGATTTGAAAAAATTGAAGCTAAAAATTATTAAGATACTTAAAAATAGGGGGATAAAGAAGGCGGGACTTTTCGGCAGTTACGCCAGGGGAGAACAAAAAAAGAATAGTGATATAGACATCCTAATACAGCCAACCAGGGGGATGGGAATTGAATTTTTTGGGCTTAACATAGAATTAGAAGAAAAACTTGGCAAAAAAGTTGATTTAGTAAGTTATAACGGGCTAAGCCCATATATTAAAGAAAGGATATTAGAAGAAGAGGTAAGAATACTATGAACAAGAAAGATGACATAGTTTTTATTGAACATATCCTGGACAGTATTGCCGCGATAGAACAGTTTTCTAAACATATGCATGATACATCATTGCACACTGACAGATTGCGACGCAGTGCAATCGTAAAAGAGATAGAAATAATTGGAGAAGCAGCAAAAAGTGTTTCTCAGCACCTAAAAAATAACTACCCTGAGGTCGAATGGAAAAAAATAATGGGAACCAGGGATAAACTTGCCCACCATTATTTTGGAATTGATGCAGCCATAGTCTGGGATATTGTAACAAAATACCTTCCAATTCTAAAAGAACAGGTACAGAACATAAAAAAAGAATTAGAAATGAAAGAATCATAACTCAATATCTTTCTCTAAACGTATATGCAGGCATCGTTGGTGTCAAATGGGTGGCGTGGCGATTGATGTGGAAACGCAGGATTTGTAGAAAATGCCATCCTAATCGCCGCCGTGGTTTTCTCTGAAAACTTTATTTTTTCCCCCCTGCCCGGGCGAGGTGGGGAAAAAATAAACCTAAACAGACGGTTTAAGCACGGCGACGCCCGAAATTGTGTTTTTTAGCCGAAAATATGCATCTGACGACTAAAAACGAAGAAACACTTCCTACAAAGCATGGGATAACGGCACATTTATATACTTTGTGATAACCATGTTGTTTTCTGAAGTAACCTGATCATACTCTTGGTGGAAAAAAATATGAATCGGATTGATAAACAGTGGTTAAAGGCATTAAAATACTTTGCAGATAATACCCGCGCAAGGGTTATAGCTGACAAAGAATCAAATGATTTCTACTATAAAGAGGTTCTCCCAGAAGATTTGAAGAATACTTTTGTTGGAGTTAACTATTTAGATTTCAATTCAAACACTAAACACATCATTACCCAATCAGGTTTACAACAATTAAGAGAATTAGAGCGGAATAATAGAGAATCTTGGGGCTTCCGATTTTCTATAATCGCGATTATTATTTCTTGCTTAAGCTTTGCCATTTCTATGGGTTGGATAAATTTTAGATAACTATTTTAATTTAGGGGCAATTCTTTGTCACTTACAAAACTACATCTACACATTGGAATTGAATGACTTCCTTTTCTGCTTGAAGTGTTTGTTGCTGTTCTGAAGCAGGAGCACATCCTGTCATAAGCAGAGAAAGGACTAAGATTATTATAATAACGAAGCTTCTTTTCATTTTCTTGCCTCCGAACAAAGTTTGCTGCTAATTTTTCAGTACAATCAGTTATAACCTGTCGTACTTTGTTGCCATACAATAATCAAAACTATGTTCTTCTAAGCAATGACACTGTTTTATCGCCCATTTTAACCGTATACCACAATCTTCCATCTTTTCCATAGCACTGCATTGGTCAGATGCTCCATCACATATGTCTATACAGCGAAGGTATAACTCTTTACAAGAAGAACGTTCAGAATATTCTGGGGTTGAAGTACAGCCTGTTATGACAAGGACAAGTAAAAAAAAGAATGTTAAGATAGTTGTTTGTTTCATTTTGAATTAATCCACTCGTTAACCGTTAGTACAAAGCCTCTGGGGGGAATTGCACCCCCGACCTCCTGATTACAAGTCAGGTGCAATAGCTACTATGCGACAGAGGCATGGGGAGAAGACAGAAGGGTTGATTTATAAAGGTTATGTGA
>JACPCA010000065.1 GCA_016180035.1 Candidatus Woesearchaeota archaeon | reverse complement strand
GTGGATTTCGCCCAAAGCGAAATCCGCTAATTTGTGGATTCCCAAAACTCACCCACAAGCTAAAGCGATGTGAGTTTTGAGGGGTTTGTCATAGAAAATAACGGCGGCGCCCCCAATCTGTTTTTTTAGCCGAAAACTATCATTTGACGACTAAAACCGAAGAAAGACTTTCTACAGATTCGTCATCCTGTATGGCCTTCCTGCTGCTGATATTGTTTCATCATCTCTGGTGTTGGCATCTGTCCTGGCATCATGCCTGGTGGCGGCATCATAGGATACCCGCCTGGCATTCCTCCCTGCATTCCGCCATATGGCATACCTCCACTGCCTGCCATCCCTGTTGGCATCTGTCCTGGCATCATGCCTGGTGGCGGCATCATAGGATACCCACTGGGCATCATCGGGTAACCAGCCCCAGGCGGCATCTGTCCAGGCATTCCCCCTATTCCATTCGGCATTCCTTCTGGAACCATCCCCGCTTCAGCCAGGCCTGGAATCATTGGCAGATACAGGTCGGACACCTTGCACGCGCCGCTCTTCACGTCATCAGCATTGATCAGCCTGTCGAGCTTTCCCTTGCAGATGAATACCGTAATATCAATATTGCAGATATTAAACGTCGTGTCTGCTTCAGCGCTGTAGTAATATCGAAATGGAATGATGAAAGGCGGGATGCGGGGATCGTCCTTCGCTTCATCAGTATAGACTAATTGGATATTGGGGAAATCACGGCGGATCTGGGCGCCAGAGCCAGGCTGATGAAGCATGCCATATGCTGCCTTGATCCGTTCTTCGACATTAGACGCCTCGCCGTCAGAAGCCTTGCTATCAGCATCCTGTTCAGGCTTTGGAGCTGGCGCTTCTTCTATTCCCTCCTTTATCGCCCCTGCCTGTTCCTGCGCTTGCTGCGGCAAAGCTGAAGGGGATAAGACGGGCTGGCCAGGGCCAAAGGCAACAGATGCTTTTTCTATCGCCCTGCCCATGCAGCCGGTGAGGAGCAAGGACGCAAGAAGAACAAGGATGATGGCAAGAGCGGATTGCTTCACTGGATTTCCCATTCTTATTTTGAGCAGAGCAGTGTTTATATTTTTTGTGCCTTCAGCGATCCTGTAGAAAATGTTATACTTATACGGAGCGCCACGTTTAATTTCATAAAAAAACAATAAAACCGGCAGAGCCGGTACCTGGTTACGGCGCCACCACGCATCGATAGGAGATCCATGTCCATTTTTTTGCTCCTCAACAGTGTGGAGCGAAAAAATGGAATTGATACCTTGGTCGCAATCGTGGTGGCGCGCGTGTCCCGTCACCCGCTGAGCAAAGCGAAGCCGGGTATTTTGTTTTTTAATGGTCACGTTCGTGGCGCCCCAAATCTGTGTTTTTTAGCCGAAAACAGCGATTTGACGTCTGACTATAAAGAAAGATTTTCTACAAAGCCGCCTTCAGATCCAGCACCTTATCCTGCACATAATGCAGTCCCATCTTCATCGCCATCTCTGCCTTCTCCAGTTCCTGGCCGAGATACATGGCGTGGTGGATGTCAGACACTTTCTTCTGCCAGGTGAGCCACAAGATCGCTTCTTTGGCCGACGAAACAGTATGTTCTTCCAGCCGCTTCCCGTCGACAGACAAGTGAGCTATTTTGATCGTGCTGCCTATCACGCTGAACGTGACATTGCCGCGCCGGTCCTGCATGAGCTTTCCGGGAAGGTCAAACGCCACGTTCTCGATGACAGGATAGCCATCAAGAATGGCCATTGCCTGCTTCATGCTGCGCTGGTAGATGTGCGCGCTGCCAGAGATCGTCGTCAGATGCCCCAAGCCATGCCCTGTTTCTTTTGCGATCCGCTGCTGGAGCTTTCGCAGGGCAAAGGCGTTTCTCGGCCAGGCATCCACCATGTCATTGCTCCGGATGAAGGCCGTTAGAAAAAGCCTTCCGTCTTGAACAAGCGCCTGAAGAAGATTAAAACAGGGCGGTTCGTCGCTGGCAGCATCCTGCAGGACGTCCCACAAGACAGCAACCGCCCTCCTGGTGTGCGGCGCGCGCTTCAGCTCCTCAATCATCAGCGCAATCTGGTCTTTTCCCTGAAAGTCCATCAATCGCTTGCCGTAGGTGTACTTGACAGTGTCAACCATGTCCGGGCTGAGCACTTGCGGATAATAGCGTTCAAGATCTTCTCTGGTGAAGTTGAAATATTCCTTCCAGCTGATGCTGTCGGGATCTTCATCGGTGATCGTGATTGCCAGGTTTATGGCTTCCTTTTGCTGCTCACCGCGCTGGCTTTCCTTCATGCTGCCGAACTTCATGACAGCCTGGAGCGCCTGAAGCCATGCCTCCCCGACTGTTTTTGCCCGGACAGGGAACAGCGACTGTTCCGACGGGAACCGGTCGGGAATATCCACTTTTGCTTCTGGAAAAAGCTGCGGCTCGCCGTAATCGGGGAGGTGAGGGAGGTTCGAGAGTATTGCCGGCAGCTCGCCGAACTGCTTGACGTGGCGGAGGTCAATCACGTCCACGTTATTTCTGAACCGCTCAACCGCCTCTCGCGGAATTTCCTTGTCGATCACGGCATTGGCGCTGCCGATGATGCTGTTCTTTTCATCAACTCCCTGCGTTTTAAGATTGACGAGCGCCTGCCCGCTCTGGGAAAGGTCATTGCCCGTGACGATAAGATAGCGGATGGCAGTGTTGGACAGGCAGCCGCGGAGAAGCGCATTGACACCGACATCTTTTGAATACAGCTGCGTGAGAATAGCATACTGGTCCTGGCGAAGGCAGCGCTCAATGAGCTGAAGAGGCGTCCAGAGCGTCACGATAGCGACAGGGCTGTCAAGATGTCCTATCCTTGCAAGCTGCTTGAATGATACCGGCCAGTCAGCGACTCTCATCCATGCCGGAGTCGCTGCGAGAATTTTAATGTTTGTGGTGATGAAAGAGAGAGGTTAAAAAAGGCTGGATATGCTGTGCTGCATAATTCCTGCGTAGTTGTGGCTACGGCTCGTTATGGCGCTTCATTCTCTGGAACCTCAACATTTGATTTTTGCTTCCTGAATCATTCCTTTTTCCGTTCTTGCATGTATTTGCTCGCCAAATGTACGCTTAACGTTGCTGTTAAACTCTTCCGACTACAAAGTAGAAGGAACAAGGAGCGTAGCGACGAAGAGTTTCTTTCCACCGTGCAGAGAGATTGGCACCGTAGCGATTTGGTTGAGTTATTTTTCTGTTAGTAGTACGAGGGGGGTGTGAAGTAGTAATCTTTTTAAGGTTCCTCATATTTTTATGTTAAAAGAGGCTGATTATGAAAGAATCTGAAACATTGGAGTTAAAGACATCGACATCAGAACTGAAAGAGGCAATAATTTCAATAGTCGCTATTCTCAATAAGCATCAGAGGGGAGAATTGTATTTTGGGGTTAAGAATGATGGCACCGTGGTTGGTCAAACCGTTACTGAGAATACGATACGGCAAATTTCTCAAACAATTTCCGAAAATATTGAACCTAAGATATTTCCTAAAATCAATGAAGTAACTTTGGAAGGTAAGAACTGCGTTCATGTTGAATTTTCTGGTGATAATGTTCCGTATTTTGCTTATGGTCGAGCACATATTCGTGTTGGGGATGAAGATAAGAAAATCAGCGCCAAAGAATTAGAGAGA
>JACPCA010000049.1 GCA_016180035.1 Candidatus Woesearchaeota archaeon | reverse complement strand
GCTGAACAGGGGAGTATTGGGCCATTGGCGCAGGCATGAACGGGTTGGCAGCTGTTCTCGCCTGCTGATGTTTCTTCCCTGCTCTTCGGGCTGGCGCTCGGCCAGACTTGCTTTTGTTCCGTTTCTTCTTTGGCCCTGCCGTGGCCATTCGAGTCTTCCGTTTCATCTTCCTCTTCACCCACCCCGGCATCATCCCTTTTTATATAAAGATTGTTATCATGGATCTGGTTTTCCTGCAAGGCAACAGGCTCTGTCCCGAATGTTGGGAATGGCACTGCTGCCTAGCGTAGTCATCCATTGCCCGTCAATGAATGAAAAACTCGGTATCACGGCCGGCTATACGTGCCGACGGAGCGCAGCAGTGCCATTCCCCCCCCTGAAATGGGCGGTGCTGCTGCGCTCTGTTCGCGCTTGCCAATCGCTCGTATCCCAAGTATCCGAGCATTCGCTTAGGCTATCGGGCACGGCGCTCGGCAGCAGCACCGCCCATTGGGAAATTCGGGACAGGGCCAAGGCAACAGAAAGATTTAAATAAGGCTGATTTTCTCAAACCGATTATAAGGTTTTTCGCCTAGTATCCCGATTATTACCGTATTCCACATCATTATGATCATGGGGCTATGGGGTAGCCTGGCTAGCCTTTCTGGTTTGGGACCAGAGGACCCCGGAAACCTTTTCATTCCCGAAAAGGTTGGGGAATTCAAATCCGGGTAGCCCCATGTTATGATTTTTGGAGTGATTCGACCATGGCAATCAATGCAGGAAGAAAAGCAGTGCACCGATTCGGCCCGCGATATGGAAGGACGGTCAAGGATAATTATGCTTCTATCGAGATGCAGCAGAAGAAGCTGTATCCATGCCCTTACTGCGCAAAAGAAAGCGTGAGGCGTGTCGTGCTGGGCATCTGGCAATGCCAGAAGTGCCAGGCAAAATTTACCGGCAAGGCGTACACGGTGACAAAAAAGAGAGAGGCAAGCCTTGCGAAGGAGCCTGTTGTTGTGGAAGAGCAGGACGAGATGGAAGAGGAGCAAGAACTTTCTGCGTAAGCAGGGAACCCGGTTGCCATGGTAGACTACAAATGCTTCAACTGCGCCAAGAAGGTAGGCCAGGATTACCTTCGAAAAAAGATACGCTGCCCGTACTGCGGGAGTAAGATCCTGTTCAAGCCTCGCGACGTGGCAACCACTGTCGTTGCCCGATAAGATCGCACTTGACAACAGGCAAGTGATGGAATCACCAGTTTGCTGCCAGCCACCATGAAGATCGCTGCTTCCCTGGATATTGTCGGTGACCCTCAGATACTTTCCATCGCTCTCGCGCCATGCCTTGAGCAAGGCGCCGGGCAGGAGCGCTCCTCTATCCATGCAGAACCGCGGCAAGGACATCTCCACCTCCAGATCACATCAGGCAGTGTGGCTTCATTCCGTGCTGTGGCAAACTCCATCACTCAGCTGCTTGCCGTCTATGAAAAGATGGCCAAGCTCCCTGCAACTGAAGTGAAACAGAAAATGTGATATGGCTGGCATGGACGGCAGCAGTGAAAAACTGGAAGGATGCCGGAAGCGCAGAAAACAATTAGAGAACCAATGGCAGACGCGGACACTCAGGAAAAGATCAGCCAGCTTCAGGCGCTGGAACACAATCTTCAGAACTTCCTTTTGCAGAAACAGACATTTCAATCGCAATTGCTCGAGATCGAGTCAGCCATGAGCGAGCTTCAGCAGACAGACACGGCGTACAAGATCGTCGGCAACATCATGGTCAAGGCAGACAAGCAGGCCCTCCAGAAAGAGCTTGACGACAAGCAGGGCCTTGTCGGGCTTCGGATCAAGGCGCTGGAAAAGCAGGAAGCCAAGCTCAAGGAAGAGGCAAGCCGGAAACAGGCAGAAGTGCTTGCGGATATGAAAAAGAAGTGATCATAAAGAGAGCCACTATCAGCTGTATGGTTATCAAAAGGAATCTGAATAATTAACACATTATATCTTAGTGTATTAATGATAGTTGCAGATTAACAATAGGTCAGTGATACTGATTATATATATCAATGGTGGTTGCGATGGAATGTGCTGAAGAACTGAACATGGTCATGGAAGCGGTTGGCGAGCTCCAGGATGATGCGACCCTGCCAAGGAATATCAAGATCAAGCTTGACATTATTTCTGAGATCCTCCATAAGGAAACAGAGCTTTCCCTCAAGGTGAACAAGGCCCTTGACGAGTTGGATTCGATTTCTGACGACACCAACATCCAGCCCTACACCAGAACCCAGATCTGGAACATTGTTTCCATGCTGGAGACCTTGTAAAGATATGTATAAACGACAGAGGTGAATTGTTTCCCATGAGAGAACTGCTGAATCGCATTGCGGATTACACCACGCTCCTCTTTTCTGGCCTGTATTCCACTATTCTCGTTGCCGTCCTCATCCTTCTCATCGGCTTCATCATTGCCAAGGTGGCTTCGAAAATCGTGCACCGCCTTCTTGCGGAATTCGAGCTGTCTGCGGCGCTGAAGAAAGCGACAGGAAAAGCCATCCAGGTAGAGAAGATCGGAGGCATCATTATCGAATACTTTGTCTATTTCATCACGGTCATCATGGTGCTGAACCAGCTCCATATCACGACGACAGTCCTCCATATGATCTCTGCGGCTGTTCTCGTCGTCATCGTCATCTCTATCAGCCTTGCGGTAAAAGACTTTATCCCGAATGCCATCGCGGGGATCTATCTGCTCAAGAACAGCGTCGTGAAGGTTGGAGAGGTCATCCGCGTCAAGGGCATTGAGGGAAAAGTGACTTCCATCACCCTGGTGGAGACGAAGCTCGAGACAAAGGAGGGGGATACTGTCTATGTCCCTAACGCTGCCATGGTGAAGACCGAAGTGGTGAAGGTGCAGAAAGAAGGGAAGCGGAAGGGAAGAAAATAAATGATTGTTCATCCTGCTTTGTAAAACGTCTCATAGCAGATGTTGGGCGCCGCCGCGCTTAAACCATCTGTTAAAGTTTATTTTTTCCCCACCCTGCCCGGGCGAGGTGGGGAAAAAATAAAGTTTTCGGAGAAAACCACGGCGGCGCCCCAAATCAGGATACTATTTTCTACAAAGCCCTTATCGCAGATACATTTATTAATTCATAATCATGATTGAACTGACATGGATCAAAAAAGAGATGCTTACGGCCAAGAGGTATGGGCATTCTTCCAAGGGAAAAAATCATTTGAGGTTATTGAGAGAGATGATGGCTTCGTTGATTTTTCAACCGGTGCACCGGCATATTTTGCCAAATTTAAAGACTGGCCAAAAATTCAGAAACACGCAATCAAGTATGCCAAGGGCAACGTCCTTGATGTCGGTGCAGGGGCTGGGCGTGTTTCACTCTATCTTCAAAAGAAAAAAATAAATGTTGTCGCTATTGACAATTCGCCGTTAGCTATCCAAGTTTGTAAAAAGCGTGGCGTGAAACACGCAAAAGTTTTGCCCATCGAACAGATCAGTACATTTAAACCAAACACCTTTGATTCTATCATCATGTTCGGCAATAATTTTGGCTTATTTAGCAGTTTTAAAAAAGCAAAACTTTTACTCAAAAAATTTTATAAGATAACTACCCCAAGCGCCTTGATAATTACTGAAAATGTTGATCCTTACAAGACAGAGGATCCCGTACACCTTTTGTATCATAAGTTCAACAGAAAAAGAGGAAGAATGCCCGGACAGCTTCGTATCAGGATAAGATTCAGAAATTATACTGGCGATTGGTTTGATTACTTGCTCGTCTCCAAAGAAGAGATGAAAGAAATCCTAAAAGACACCGGGTGGAGAGTAAAGAAGTTTATTGATGTCGGAAACTATATGTATTCTGCGATAATTGAGAAGGAATGAATGCCCGCCGGAGAAACTTTGTTCCGCTTCATACCATGTGCGCTCTCGTTGCGCTGCACTGTATTCTGGGGGGGGAACCTAACAAGACCTGACTTACCTCAGCCCTTCAAGATACTCCACTCTCGTCTTTGCCTTCTTCTTTGCCAGCCTGGCCATGGCCTTGTCCATACCGCTGCCGTACTGCGCTGCCTTCTTCGGCCGCCAGCAGAATTCTTTGGGGATGCCTAATTGTTCTGCCGCTTCTCTCAAGATCACCTTCTTCTGTTCTGAAGTTATTTTGTATTCTCCGGGAATCCCTAAAGCATAGGCTGCCAGGCGCTGGTCGAGGAAGGGAAGGCGAAGCTCTATCGTGCTTGCCATAAGAGCCTGGTCGTCACGCTGGAGGTCGCGCTCGTCCATCGTGGCCAGCCCGACAAGGCATTCTGCATTGATGTCTGCTGCTTTCTGGTGGCGCTCGTAGCCGGCGAACAGCTCTTCGGAACCAAGGCCGGACAACAGGACTTTGATGCCGTCTTTCGCCGCTGCCTGCCCTGCCAGAAAGAAAGAAGCGGCAACGCCAACCTTCATGGCATCGGTTGATTCAATCGCGGCGATGGTTTTTTTGAATGCCTCCTCTGCTTTCACATCATCAACGATCTGCAGGGAAAGCGGAAACTGGCACTCTTCTGCAGCACGACGTGCCCACATGGCATCTGGCGCTTCGCTAACATTGCCGTCCTGATATGCTATCGTGTAGCAGGTGAATGTTCTCTTGAGCTGCTTGGAAAGCCAGGCAAGGATCGTCGAGTCAATGCCTCCGGAAAATAGGATGCCATAGGGTCCGATGCCTTCTGTCTGTTCTCGAACAGCATCAAGAAGCATGGATGCTATCCTGCTGGCGATACCCTGTTTTTTGCCGTTGATCTCCGCGGGTAAAGACAAGGTGTGCCATGGAATTATCGTTGTTTTGGCAGTACCAATATCGTACCGAAGGCAATGCCCTGCAGGAACGCTGGCTGGCTGCTGGCCTGTGCTGTGGTCCGTGGTGAATCCCAGCGCCGCAAGAGCTTTTTGCTCGGAGGCAAATGCAAAGAATTCCTTATTCTCCGCATAGTGAAGCGGTTTTTCCCCAAAACGGTCGCGGCAGAGCGTGAGCATATCGCCGTCGAGAAGAGCAAAAGCAAATCCGCCGCGAAGCGCTGGAAGGCACGCTTCTCTTTTTTTCATCACGAGCTGGAAAACAAGCTCTGCATCGTTCCTTGCACGGATCCCTTCGTGCTGCTGGAGCTCCTGCCAATTGTAGACTTCTCCGTTGTACAGAAAAAAAGAGTTGTTGTCATGAAGCGGCTGCAGGACGGTGTTGACGACCGCATGGAGGTTGTGGAGGAGGATGGATCGTGCCGTGCTGTTCTCTGTGGTTGTTATGGCAGTAGAGAACGCTGTCTTATCAGTACAATCATAATAAGAGACACTGTTATCAACAGCGATCCCATAACCATCCTTCCCGCGATGCGCTTGGCTCTTAAAAGCGCTGGAGAGGGAAGGGAAAGGGATGCATGATGGGACTGGATGGGTACCGGAGACTGCAGGATGTTTTCTGATGATGCCGATAATGCCGCACATGGGCCGAGGATACTTACGTACCTTAAATAGATTGGGGTATTAAAAATATGTTTTTCAAAAATCAGATACACCAAAAGCTCGCTATACACTATATACTCTTTCGCAAAATTTATATATTCTGCTGCCTTTAATTCTTCAATTCATCCTCTCTCTCGTCAGAGAGTGGAAAAACACTACGGAGGATGACCATGGCTATTGGCACCTATAAAGAGCTTATCGCGCTCTGCATGACGTGCAAGACGTCCTTCCATGCCCATGAATCCAATATGGAGAAATGGAAGTTCTGTGACGTCTGCCGGGAGCCGTTTGTCGTCATCGGATTAAAAGCAACAGCGACCATCAATCGTGAACACTATGACAAGGAAAACTAAGCGTGCAGTGAAGCAAGCTCATCAGTATTCAGGGATGAAAGACTCCTGTTCTAAGTGCTATTCGTTCTCCGGAATCTTTCATCCAGCGCCACGCTCAGCTTTAACAGCTGCTTCCATCATCTTTGGCATCATCGCCCTTGTCCATGCTTATCGTGTTGTTCAAGGATTCCCTGTTCTTGTTGACGGCTTTGCCATCCCTGTCGGCTTCAGCGCCGTCCTTGTCGTCGTGGCAGGAGCCTTGTCATTCCTGTGCTGTGCTGCACGGCCGAAAGGATAGAGGCTTTGAAAAATCACATTGTTGATCAATGTGATGGTTGATATCAAAGAAGTACCACAAACTATATAATATGTGATGTTTTGTTGGTACAAACATAAGGAGTATTATCAAAAAAGAGGTGACATCATGCGAAATACGTTCAATATGCTGATTATCTTTGCTGTTCTTGTTGCCCTATTAGCCTTTGTCGGCTGCCAGGCAAAATCCGCCGGCGAGGCGTACAATGCGCGGGCCAATGCTGTTTTCTGCAAGGATTCTGACAACGGCAGGAATTATGGCATCAAAGGAACGACGACAGGCTCGACAGCAGCAGGAGTTGATACTAAAACTGATTTCTGCAAGCCTGGATCTGTCCAGACGCTCCAGGAGTTCTATTGCGATGGAAGCAAGCTGAGAAGCAACCCGTATGTTTGCAAACGGGGGGAAGCATGCCAGAATGGTGCGTGCGTTGGCAGCTCTAGCAAGTACACTAAAGCAGACATGGCATGGAAGAAGAAATAATAGAGAGCCTTGAAAAACCATTATTTTAATAACAGGGCTTAGTTTTTCAAAGCGGTCCTATTGAGAATTTTGAAAAATTATCAAATTTTGTCAAAATTCTCAATATTTCCTCTTTTTTTCATGCGGGAAGGAGATGACAATGATGAACAAGCCAGTTAAGCTATTTTTTCTTGGAATTGTTCTTTTTGCTCTTGTGTCAATTTTCACGTCTGCCTGGAGCATTTTCAGCAGCGAATCAAGAGCCTTGTTCGGCATTACTGGGATGTCATCCCACACGACGTGCACGAATCCGGTAAATGGCGCTTGCAGCCCTGGAACCTCTTCTTGGCCACCGGCTCATTTTCCCATGATGGGTGGCAGTCCTGCACCAAACATGATACCTCCAGCCGGATGGAATATGCCACCCGGCATGACACCTCAAGGCGGAATGCCATTTAGCGGCAATCCACCACCAGGTATGATGCCACCTGCCGGAATGAACTGGCAGCCAGGCATGATACCTCCTACAGGATGGAACATGCCACCAGGAATGACACCACCAGCAGGAATGAACACCCCCCCAACAGGATGGAACATGCCACCAGGAATGACACCACCAGCAGGAATGAACACTCCACCAACAGGATGGAACATGCCACCAGGCATGACACCACCAGCAGGATGGAATCCAACTGCCCCATTCCATTCCCCTTCAACAGGCGCTGTCAATCCTAACGACAATCATCCAGGCCCTGCTCAGCCTGCCTCACCGATTCAAGGCGCTGTTCCGCCAACTGTCGTCTCCCCTACAGCTCCCAATCCAGTACTTACCCCCCGCTGCAGCGATTCTGACAAGGGAAGGAACTATGCTCTGAAAGGAACGACGACAGGTCAGGATCTACAGGGGCGCTCTGGTACGGTGATGGACTCCTGCGTTGTCCGTTCGAACAAGCTTGTAGAGCACTACTGCGTATCGACGGGAAAGCGCACCCGCATAGCGTATGATTGCGCCAAAGAGGGCAAGATGTGCAGGAATGGCGCGTGCGTGAAATGATCTCTGTGCTGGTGTCAACAACATCTCCCTCACCAATATCTAAAAATTTATAAATCAACCGCGCTTAAATCATATCGGTCATCATGGCGGACACCTCTTCATCATCTCCATCTTCTGGCAGCAGGGAGCGCCTGCAGGAACTGCGCGAGCGCCTGGCACAGCTTCGCGAAAAATACACTGAAACCGTTCCAGACCCGCCAGACAAGCTCCGTGCAGACAATCCAGATCGCGCCGCATCGCTGTTCGACTCCTTCAAGAGCCTCACGGGCAGCGCTGATGTCAGCCCAAGCCTTCCGCCCTCCCATCCAAAGCAGGTCTTCTTCCAGCACGCCATGTACTCGTTAGTCATCCTTGTGCTCGGCATCGGGCTGGTGAGCGTGAACCTCTTCGCAGACAAAGATGTGGTGGACATCCAAGGGCATTACACGGCGGAGATCACGACATGCCAGGAAGAGACTAAAGGCATCGCCACCCAGCTTGATGATGCCAGGAACCAGCTCAGCACGGTATCCGGACAGCTGGCTGACGCAGAGAAAAAGATCCAAGAGCTTCAGGCTGGACAGCAGGCCTCCCTTGATCAGGCTAGTGCGCTGGTGTCCTTGCAATCCCAGCTTGGCGAGAAGCAGGCAGCCATCGCTCAGCTCCAGAAGGATCTTGGTGCAAAGAACGCTGTTGACCAAGCGTCCTGCGGCAATGACTTCCGGCAGGTCCAGCGCGATGCCAACTCCTTGATGGAGCAGGCCTTCAGCGCAGCAAAGGGTGCTTGTATCGAAGCTGTTGTCGAAAACAACCTGAACAGTACAGAAGAGATCCAACAAGCTATTGACGGCAGCGTCAATCTGAACAACTACAAATTCGAGGTGCTATCATGAACAACATCCATTCTGGCTATCAGCAGCAAACACATCTGCACGCCATCCTTGGCGTGGCAAAAATAGTCGCCATGCTTCTGCTTCTCGCTGTCCTGCTTGCCTTCACGCTTCTTGTGAAAAACACCTTTAACAGCACGTTTCCTGCAGCAAAACAGACAGTGAATCCTGATGCTCCTGCCGAGGCAGTTCCTGTTGCGCTTCCGGCCATCAGCGGCAACGTAGTCCACCTCAACATTGATCGTGTGATGAAGGTGTGGAAGAGGGATCGGAATGAACGGCTGTTGAAAGGGCCGCGGCTTAGTACAAGATAGGTGATACTTCTCAAGATGAGAATCCGCAGGTTTAAGCCGGAAGATGCAGCTGAAACTGCAAGGCTTCATCGGACAACGATCCGGTACATCAACAAAAGAGATTATCCTGCCCAACAGATTGCCGTCTGGTCTGGCAGGACAACTGCAAAGCGCTTTAAGGCTTCTATCCATAAACTGGCAAGATTCGTCGCAGAAGAAAACGGAAAGCTTGTTGGATTTGGAGATTATAACCCTAAAGGAGAATTGACAGGACTGTATATCCACAAGGATTTTCTGCTGCGCTGGATCGGCACAAAACTTCTTCAGAGAATGGAACAGCAAGCATACAAAGAGGGGCTGCGAACATTCCATCTTCTTTCAACAATCACTGCAAAAGAGTTTTATCTACGCCATGGATATCACCTTCTGCGAAGAACAACACATGCCATAGATGGCCATAAACTCACTGTTTACAAGATGGAAAAACGATTGAAGCCACGATGAAGCATTATCCAAAAAGAGTTCTCAAAATAGGTAGGTAATAAGGGAAGGAAAGAAAATGTGGGTCTCCCCCAAATCAGCGGATTTCGCTTTGCGCGAAATCCACTTCGGGCTGCAACATGGATTTGTGGCGTTGATTATCTTTTGTTTGACTCCGAACGAAGTGAGGAGTCTACCTACACGTTAGTATAGTTCTATGGCTGGAATATTTTCTTAAAAAGCATTTTGTTTTCCTTCCGGTTACGCAATGAGTTGTGCGGTGAGGAAGGAAAACAAAATGCGGCGTGCAGGATTCGAACCTGCGTAAGCACTAAGCTACATGGCCCTGAACCATGCCCGTTTGACCACTCCGGCAACGCCGCGCAGAGGTGGCGAAAAGACAGTTTCTTTAAAAAGTTGCCTGTTTTTTTCAAAACTCTCTAAATAATCCGTCAACGCAAACAGGTTGACTTCGCAACTCTCAGAACCTGTGGCCTGCCATCTTCATCCCCCTCACCTTGTCTCGAAGCGTGGAGATCATCCCCTGCAGCGGAAGAAGGCGGGAGTCGCTGATGCCAGGATTCCTGCAGAGCAGGGCATAACGCTGCTCGGCCGCCCGCAATTCTTTCTCGATGCCGCGCAGGCAGTCTTCCCGCATCTTTAGCCTCGCTGTTCTTCGCTTATCTTCTTCATGACCTTTTTTAGGGAATAGTGTCGGCTGGACAATGACCATCGGAATGGTCCGCGGCATGACCATCGGAAGAAATTTGACCTTCGATGCCGCTTTTTGCGGCTTGACGCCTCGTGCTGCCCAGCATAAGTGGCGGAGAAAGTGCCTGCACTTTTGCGGAGAAAGGCGGTCCGGAACATCACACGTTCTGGAAGAGGCAGGTATCATGTCTTGCATCATGTTGTTATCAGCCGAACAGCCCTTTTTTTCGCGGCGGCTGGCCAGGCATCGAGAAATTTGGCGGCGGCAACGGCGACGGGCGCGGCTGTTCGCCAAGAGGCCCGCCGGATCCGTATGGCATCCCCGGAAGGGGCCTTGGCTGCCCGCCGGCTGGTAATCCTGCAGGGGGGAAAGCGGGTGATGGCCGAGAAGGAAATCCACCTCCGCCTATAGCAGGAATCTCATCAAATGGATTGGAAGAGAATGCTGGCGGGCGATCCGGAAGCGGCGCTGGCATGGGCGGCCGCGGAAGGCTCGGGCTTCCCATCCCTGGCGGGATCGGTGGCGGCGGCAATGGCGCAGCAGGCCGTGGTGATGGCGGCAGGGCAGCAAGATGCTTCTGCTGCTCTTCAAGCAGGTCGGCAAGGGCGACCATGCCCTTCGCTATCTTCTGGTTCTGGTCGATGAGCACGTTCAGCTTGTCAACGACAGGATCAAACTTTTTTGCTGTCTCTTCTGCTTCCTTATTTTCCTCTTCCATCTGGCACGTCGCTGTCTTGAACAGGGATACGAGCGCATCCATGCTCTTCGAGAGCCGGTTCATGCTGTCCTCGAAGGAGCGTCCGGAAGCAGTCGAGCCTAGGGGATTCTTCTTCAATGCGTCGAGCTCTTTCTCCAGCTGCATCAGCTTGTGGTGGGGAAGAAGATCGTAATCCTCATCATCAGAATCACTGCACGTCTTGGCCTCTTCTTTTGGCATAGACACACCTCTTTTTTGGAATACTGTTGATCTATGGTTATAATGCTAATCTACATTTATAAATATTGTGGTGAAAATTGGCCGGCCAAAATAGGGAAAGAAAAACAGAGACTATAAAGGACAAAAAACAGAACGAAATGGTGAACAAGTACCTTTTGTCGGAATTCCTAAGGGTCACATCTCCATATCATGCCCGCCTGGCGGCATGGATGGCATGCCCTGCTTGGAGCTGGACGCAATCACGTCGTCAATACGCAGGATCATGATGCTGACTTCGCTCGCGCTGGACACTGCCTGCGTCTTGATCTTCAGGGGTTCGATCACGCCAGCTTTCCAGGAGTCCATCGATCTGCCAGAAAACACGTCAATCCCCGTCCCTTTTTCTCCACGATCATGCGCTGCCTTGAGCTCTGCAAGAACATCGATCGGGTCAAGGCCTGCATTCTCTGCCAGCGTTCGCGGAATGACTTCCATCGCATCAGCAAATGCGCGCACGGCAAGCTGTTCGCGACCGGACAAGGATTCGGAAAAGGACCGCAGGTTCCTGGCGAGCTCGATCTCTGTCGCTCCTGCGCCAGCAACGACCTTTCCGCTGCGGAGAGCAGAGATGACATCGCCGATCGCGTCATCAACAGCGCGCTTGACCTCATCAACGATGTGGTCCGTGCCGCCGCGGACAAGAAGCGTGACTGCCTTGGGATTCAGGCATTCCTTGACAAAGGTCATGGCATCGCTGCCGACCTTGACCTCTTCAACGGTCGCCATCCCGAGATCAGACGGGGAAAGGTCCTCAAGGTTGGTGACTACCTTCGCCCCTGTCGCCTGAGACAAGGATTCCATGTCAGACTTCTTGACGCGCCGCACGGCATACACGCCTGCCTTGGCAAGATAATGCTGGGCGATGTCGTCAATGCCTTTCTGGCAGAACAGCGCGGTCGCCCCTGACTGAAGCACCTTGTTCACCATGTTCTTGATCATCTTTTCTTCCTGCTCGATAAAGGCCTGCATCTGAGACGGGTCAGTGATCTGGATCTTTGCATCAATCTCGGTATTCTTTATTTCGAGGGCGCTGTCGACGAGCGCGACGCGGGCTTTCTTTATCGATCGCGGCATCTGGGTGTGCACGCGCTCCTTATCGATCACCATGCCCTGGACGAGCTCTGAATCATCGATGCTGCCGCCGATCTTCTTTTCTACCTTGATATTGTCGGCGTCAATCATGATCTTTCCGCTTTCTTTTTCAAGCACCTGCTTGACTGCCTGGACGGTAAGCGCTGCCAGATGGTCCTTAGCGGTTTCTGCGCCCTTTCCTGTCATCGCCGTCATGGCGATCTGCTGAAGAAGCAGGCCATCATTGTCCGTGATCGCTCTTGAAACGCCATCGAGAATGACCATCGCTTTTTCTGTCGCAAGGCGGTAGCCGCGCGCGACAACAGTCGGGTGGATCTCCTGCTCAAGAAGGTCTTCTGCCTTTTTCAGGAGCTCTCCCGCAAGCACGACTGCTGTTGTCGTGCCGTCTCCAACTTCCTGCTCCTGCGTCTTGGCAATCTCCACCAGCATTTTTGCCGAGGGATGCTCCACGTTCATTTCCTGAAGGATCGTGACCCCGTCATTCGTGACCGTGATGTCGCCAAGAGAATCAACCAGCATCTTGTCCATCCCTTTTGGGCCGAGCGTGGTCCGGACTGTTTCTGCCACGAGCTTGGCAGCCATGATATTATTGCGCTGGGCGTTTTTTCCCGAGCTTCGCTGCGTGCCTTCCGGCAGGATAAAGATTGGCTGGACTTGGTTCGTCATGTGCTTTCCCCCCGATAGTATATTGAATGTGTATAAGTAAAATTCAGCTTCAGGCTGTTTTACTATTTATTGTCACTTTATTATCACTTCTTTTTTGAAGAATGCTCTTTTGTCGGAGAAAGGGAAGTTGTATATAAAGCTAACCCTCACAACATTTATAAAATGAAACTGCCTGTCGGAGAAAGGGAAGTTGTATATAAAGCTAACCCTCACAACATTTATAAAATGAAACTGCCTTTTTCGAAGAATGATCATCACCATCTCTGGATATCCTGGGGCAGGGAAAAGCACAGTCGGCAAGGCGCTGGCCAAGAAGCTGCGCTGGGCATACCATTCGACAGGTGATCTGATGTCCGAACTTGCCATGCAGAAAGGGACGACGCAGCAAGAGCTCACCAAGCGTGCAGAAAAAGACAAGAGCATTGACAAGGAACTGGACGATCGCCAAAAAAAGCTTGGGCGCGAGAAGGATGACATCATCATCGACGGCAGGCTCAGCTTCTTCTTCATCCCTCAATCCTTGAAGGTCTTTCTTACGGTGGACCGTGCAGTCGGCGCCGAGCGCATCTTCAAGGCACGGCGGCCGGATGAACAGGAAAACACCTCCCTTCAGGCGACGAAAGACAGCATCAAGAAGCGCCTTGCGTCAGAAAAGAAACGGTACAAGAAGTACTACAACATCGACTGCTACGATAAGCTGCATTACGATCTTGTGATTGATACATCAAGGAAGGAGACTGCTGATGTTGTTGGAGAGATCATGGCAGAGATGAAAAGAAGGCAGGGATAGAGAGGATACAAAAGCAAGAAGAAAATAGGGCAGTCTCGCATTCTGGCACAAGACGTTTTCTAGAGCAGCCACCGGCTCTGTAGAAAATGTCGATCAGATTTGGGGCGCCGCTGCGAGCAAAGACTACCAGAATAACAAAACCGGCAGAGCCGGTAACGGGTTACGGCGCCGCCACGCATCAATCTACTGATTATGTCCGTTTTTCTTGCTCCACACTGTTGTAGAGCAAGAAAAATGGAATTGATAAAGCATTGCAATCGTGGCGGCGCGGGTGTTCGTGACCCGCTGAGCAAAGCGAAGCCGGGTATTTTGTTTTTTAATGAGAATTTTGAATAATTACCTACTTTTGTCAAAATTCTCAATAGAACCGCTTTGAAAAACTAAGATACACCATAGGAACAGAGTTTTTCAAAGCTCTCTAATGGCACGTTCGCGGCACCCCAATTGTGCTTTTTAGTCGAAAACTATCGTTTGGCGACTAAAAACAAGGAAAGATTTTCTACAAAGCCGCAGCCACCACAATCTTTAAATACAACCATCGAATCCCAACGCTATTCTTCTTCGTCCATCTGATTCGAAGTAGAAGCAGGTACCTGTATGATCAAGAAAGGGGACTTTATCGAGGTTGAATACACCGGCATGCTGAGCGAGGACCGGACGGTCTTTGACACAAGTGACGAAGCCGTGGCAAAGAAGAACGGCATCCTTCACGAACACATGACCTATGGTCCGGCAGTCATCTGTGTCGGCCAGCACCAGCTTGTCCCAGGCCTTGATTCCAAGCTGGAAGGAAAAGAGGCTGGCAAGGAATATGAAGTCCGCCTTCAAGCAGAAGATGCGTTTGGGAAAAAGGACGCTAAGCTCATCCAGCTCATCCCGACAGCCAAGTTCAAAAAGCAGGGCATCATGCCCATGCCAGGCCTCCAGGTCAACATTGACGGCCATCTCGGCATTGTCCGGAAGGAAGGCGGCGGCAGGACACTGGTGGATTTCAACCATCCCCTTGCCGGCCGGGATGTCATTTATCAAGTGGCTATCAAGAGGGGTGTTATGGATGATGCAGAAAAAATAAAGTCCCTCCTCCGTTCCATCCTCAAGATTGATGAAGCTGTTATTTCTGCCCATGGCGGAAAAGCGGCAGTTGCTGTCAAGCAGAAGATTCCTGAGCCGATCAGGGCAGTGATCAGTGAGAAGATCAAGAGCATCATCCCTTCGGTTACCGACGTGGTATGGAATGAAGAAACACATACGGAAGCGAGTAAAGGGCCGGATAAAGAGATGAAACAAGAGCCTAAAGAGGCTAAACAATAACTTTAAATACAAGATAGGATTAACGATGCAACCAAGAGGGCTTACTCTCCTGGGTGGTGACAAGATGGATTACCCAAACCAAGAACATTCTCCGTACGGCGCAGCGCAACAGCCAGCTCCTTCATCGGAACAGCCTCGACAGCCATATTCTCCATCGTATCCTCCATCACCGATCCGTATCCAGCAGCCTTCTCCACAATCTTCGCATGATGCCCCTCCACGCCGCACGTTGAGCACGGATGAGGAGCTGGAACAGCTCCTGGCCCGCCAGCGCGCCAAGATCAAGGTGGTAGGATGCGGCGGCGGCGGCAACAACACGATCAACAGGATCACTGAAGTCGGCATTAAAGGAGCGGAAACTATTGCTATCAATACCGACGCTCAAGACCTTCTCTACACGACAGCCGACAAGAAAATCCTTATCGGGCGAGAGATCACGCAGGGCCTCGGCGCTGGCTCCATCCCAAAAATCGGAGAAGAAGCCGCCCGGGAAAACGAGGCAGACATCCGTGAAGCCCTCAAGGAAGCTGACATGGTGTTCGTGACCTGCGGCCTCGGCGGCGGGACAGGAACCGGATCTGCTCCAGTTGTTGCAGAAGTAGCCAAGAAACAAGGCGCGCTTACTGTAGGGGTTGTGACGCTTCCATTCGCTATTGAAGGCCAGCGGCGGTACGAAAACGCTATCATCGGCCTCGAAAAGATGGAAAACATCGTTGACACGCTCATCGTCATCCCCAACGACAAGCTCCTCGAGCTTGCCCCAGACCTCCCGCTTCACACTGCCTTCAAGGTCGCTGATGAGATCCTGACCAATGCCGTCAAAGGGATTGCAGAGCTTGTCACCAAGGCGGGCCTGGTCAATCTTGACTTTGCCGATATCCGCGCAGTCATGGGCAATGGCGGCGTCGCGCTCATCGGCGTCGGCGAGAGCGACACGGAAAACCGCGCTCAGGAAGCAGTAGAGAAGGCCATCACCAATCCCCTGCTTGATGTTGACATCACCGGCGCCAATGGCGCACTCATCAATGTTGCCGGCGGATCGGATATGACACTTGAAGAAGCGCGGCGCATTGTCGAAACAATCTCTGATAAGCTGGACGAGGATGCCAAGATCATCTGGGGAGCGCAGATCAGCGATGACCTCACAGGAACGATCAGGACGCTGCTCATCATCACCGGTGTCAAATCTGCACAGATTTTTGGGCCAGAACGGCGCGCCGCAACGAAAAAGCGGAAGGAGATCGAAAGCGAACTCGGCATCGAGTTCGTCGATTAGCCTGCCGACTCATCTGCTAAACAATATGACGTATCACGATAACGAGCAACCATGGATACTACACCTATAGAACCACAGGATCAACAACAAGATAATCAACAGGATGCTATCCGCCAGCTGCAGCAGCCGTCACGGCTTGCCCGCCTGAAGGAATACCTGACTGAATGCGCTCGCGTGCTCAAGGTCACGAAGAAGCCCGGCGCAGAAGAATACAAGACCATCGTGAAAGTCTCCGGGCTTGGGATAGCCATCATCGGACTGATCGGATTCATCCTCCAGATGGGAAAGCAACTCCTTTTGTAAGCACACCACTACTATGGCGACAACTCATGATTCGGATGGAGAACAGGCAGAAGCTGTATCCCCTGATCAGGCAGGAACAGAGAGCAGTGTAAGCAGCGGCTCGGTCATTTTTGCCCTGCGCACCACTGCTAACCGAGAAGACCAGGTCATGGATTTCATCACGAGCAATGTTGACAAAAAAAAGATAGGCGTGTATTCTGTCATCCGCCCGCATGGTATGCGCGGCTACATCTTCCTGGAGGCAGAAAACAGAAATGAAGCCGAGCAGGCAGCCCTGAATATTCCCTACGCTAAAGGCATCCTTGCCCAGCCAGTGCAGTACAAAGAGCTGGAGCATATGCTGGAACAGGTCAAGCAGGAGATTAACATCCAGAAGAATGACATTGCAGAGATCATTTCCGGGCCATTCAAGAGAGAAAAGTGCAAAGTGACCCGCATCGACAAGACCAAGGAAGAAGTCGTCGTCGAGCTGCTAGAAGCTGCCGTCCCCATCCCGATCACCCTCAAGTTCGACGCCATCAAGGTCATCAGAAGAGACAGCGATGATGGGCTGAAGGATGATAAGGATTAGGAGTTCTATTGTTTTTTTTTGATGGGAGAGGAATAGGCAAAAATTTACAAAAGGATTTCCTAACCGCCCGCCTTGCCGGCTTTGTAGAAAATCTCTCCTTGTTTTTAGTCGTCAAACGATAGTTTTCGACTAAAAAACATAGATTTGGGGCGCCGCCGTGATTTTACCTGACAAACCCCTCAAAACTCGCATTGTTGAACATTCGTAGGCGAGTTTTGGGAATCCAAAAATCAGCGGATTTCGCTTTGTGCGAAATCCACTTCGGGCTGCAAAACGGATTTATGACGCTGATTACCTTTTTTTGACTCCGAACGGAGTGAGGAGTCCACCTACACGTCGATATAGTTCAACAGACGGAAGCTTAACGCCCGGAAAAGCATTTTGTTTTCCTTCCGGTTAATCAATATAGTTATACGATGAGGAAGGAAAACAAAATGGGTTGGAAAAAAGAGAGCTAAACAAAGTTAGGTACAGCGGCGCCCCAAATCTGAATGACATTTTCTACAGAGCCCACCATGCCACAACCTTTATAAACCCTTCCAAAATCCGCAGGTACCATGGCCAAAGAATCTGTTGACGTGCTTGTTGAAGGAGGGAAAGCAACCGCTGCCCCACCCTTAGGCCCAGCTCTTGGGCCGCTCGGCGTCAATATCGGCCAGGTCGTGGCAGAGATCAACACGAAGACCAAGGACTTTGCCGGCATGCGCGTTCCAGTCAAGGTAAACGTTGATAAAGACACCAAAAAGTTTGAGATTTCTATCGGAACACCGCCATCTTCAGAGCTCATCAAGAAAGAAGCCAACATCAAGACAGCAGCAAGCAATGCCGTGGCAGAAAAGGTTGCTGACCTGAAGATTGAGCAGGTCATCAAGATTGCCAAGATGAAGAAAGACTCGCTTCTCGGAAGGGACTCCTTCGCCCGCGTCAAGGAGATCTGCGGCACGTGCGACTCTATGGGGATCATGGTCGAAGGAAAACAGGCCCGCGAAACCATCAGCGATATCGCTGCCGGCGTGTATGATGAGAAGATCAGAAAAGAAAAGACCGAGCTGACCAAGGAAGAGCTGGCAACCCTCGAAGAAGAACGCAAGCGGCTCGAAGAAGAGCTCAAGGCACGCGAGAAAGAATTCCGCACCAAAGCAGCAGAGATCCTCAAGGTCATGGAAGGCAAGACCGCATCCCAGATCCAGACAAAGATGCGCGAAGCCAAGATCCCTGATGTCATCATCCGGGAGCTTGCTCCAGTCGAGCAGAAGGCAGCCCCTGCTGGCGGAGCTCCGGCGAAGAAGTAAGGATCTGTTTTTTGATTCTCTTTTTACGATTTTATAGAGAGCTCTGACAAAACGTGATGGTTATTCAGAACGTTCTATAAACTTTTTCCTACAAATTTGTTCTCCATGCCTCAGTCACTGATGTCGGCGAAACATACGTTTGAAGCCAGTTTGTGTGATCATCATCAAGATCTATCCTGATGATGCCCTGCACGGTGAGGCTTTCGATGATGGAATCAATAGAAAGCCTTGTCAGAGACGAGCTTGCTTCCACGTCAAGCCCGACAATCACCCTACCATGCTGATAGCCAACAGTCATGCCAGCGCTTGCTTGATGAGTTGGTTCCTTTCTGGAAACGGTTGCTGCATACGAGAGCCTTGGATCAAGAAGAACATCGCCCGCCTTTATCGTCGTGAACAGCGTTGGATTAATGGTTGCCGTTTTTTGTCCTGCAGGATACATGACAGGAACAACACCAAGCATGCTAATGTTCTCTCTAAGTTTCACAAATCCGCCGACGCCAACGCCGGCAGTTGGTGCTTCTCCAACAGGATATACGAATGGAGCAACGGCAAATGCACCAGTTCCATCGCTATTGGTATCAATAAACACTTTCGGAAGTAATGTGTACGTCACATCGACTTTCACACCATCTTGTGACAGCGTAAGGCGCTGGTCGAGCTGGAATGTTGTCGGACCGCGAAAGCCGTCGTAGAAGTCGGCGATGGCTGTGGCTGGTGCGGTTACTATTGCAAGGGCTGTAGCAACTGCTGAGATCTGTTGTGGTAAGGTCATATTTGTTCTCGCCATTGTATTTTATATCTTGTAGAGTTGGATTGGAAAAAAGTCTCCACGAAAGCCGCCGATTTCAGCAGCATTTGCTTGCGTATCAGCAATATTGGCTCTTATGGATTGCAGAGTCTGATCATGAATCTCAAAGCCATGAGGATGTTCGTACTCCCTCCAACGAGAATATACACTAAAATGAACCATTCCATTTGGCACAGCAGTTGGCTGAACAACCGTGCCATCTTGTTTTTGGAATTGATGGTCTTTGGAAGAAAATATTCGTTCAATGCCTAACATGGCGGGAAGGGCATCTTCAAGTTTTCTGATTGTTGAATAGATTGTTGAATTGGTCATGGTCTTGGTTATGGTCTTTACCTTTTCCATTATTTTATAGCTGGGAGAGAAAGGAACCTATAAGAAACATTGTGGTGGTACTTACCACCAAAATAGCAAAACTATTTAAGCAAGCAATCTATTCTACTCTCAAAGATGCCAGAGTGTACCATAAAAATAGGAATATTTATATATAAAACTATAATCAAGACCATATATGAACAAAAAAATATGTAGAACTGTGGTGGAAAACCGGAAGAGGCTCGTTCCTGCCCTGTTTACGGCGCAGCAGGTAGATCTTCTTAAAAAGTATCTTAAAGGTCAGTCGCTTAACCGAACAGAACAGGCCTACCTCTACTCAACAATCAAAAAGAAAACTGATGCGCTTCTGGCATTCAAGGAAGAATGGCACATCACAGGCCTAGAGCTTATTTCTGAGCGTGTGGAAGAAGCAAAAAAAATACTGAGAGAGCTTGGCAAAGAAAAAGCGTTTATTTCTGGGTCGTTCCTGTATGCAGAGAAGTATAATGATGTTGATGTCTTTATTGTTGGGAAGAGGAGAAAAGAGGAAACAAAAGGAAAAAAGAACTTTGTGTACATCAATGAGCAAGATCTTCAGAAGCTTGTCTTTATTTCGATGATGAAGTGTTGTGTTGCAAATTTCCAACCAGTCATTACTACCAAAAAACGCTGGAAACCAATGTGGAATGACCTTATCATGACCTATGAGCTAGCAATCAGCGAAGTGCTTGACGATGATGATCAAAAAACTGTTCGAGAAATCCTTTTTGCATATTATTACCAAGCAAAAAAAAGGATCCTAGATTCTCAAACTTTATATCAGAAACACGCCTCTTTTAAAAAGATGCCAAAACAAGAGCGGATCAAAATGGTAAATGATATGATAAAACAATTGATTAACATTATTTACTCTCCAAAATATATATACAACGCTGTAACGAGCTTCAAAAAACAAATAGATGACGCAATAGAAGAATACCCCAAACATGATAACTTAAGGATTTATGCAAATCTTCTCAAAGAGGTAAAAAATGAATGCCGAGCAACTGAAATCTGAAATAAGAAAAATTCTTGGTGAAGGAATTGTTTTTAATAAAGAGTTTGATGATTATTCAACATTGATAAAGAATATTGATTCTATTTTATTGCCGTGGTGCAAATCAGTGGCAGCTGGAGAATTATCGCCCTCACCATCTCCTTACGAAAAAGGAAAGCTCGTTTTTATTAAAAAAATAGGCTCTTCAACAAGATGTGTCATCATCAAAGTAGTTAATGGAGAATTTACAGAAGTACATCTTGCTGATCATAAATATTACGATTTATTCCGCAAACACCTTGGCCTCAAAAAAGGGAGCCATAGGTGGTAAGAGAGAAAAAATAGGAGAGACCATGCACGAAGAAACCCTTATGGAAGCAGGCCTGAGCCTGAATGAAACACGAGTATACGAAGCTATGCTCCAGCTTGGCGAGGCAAGCGTCAACACTATTTCTATAAAATCAAAAGTGCATCGGAGAAATGTGTATGACGCGCTGACGAAACTCATAGACAAGGGCCTTGCTGCGCAGTATGTCCAGAAGGGAGAACAGCGGTTTCAGGCAACAGATCCAGAACGCCTTCTGACAATCCTCAAAGAGAAGGAGGACAAGCTTGCCAAAGCCATCCCTGACCTCAAGAAAAGATACCTGTCAAAAAAAGAAGGCGAACAGGCGTATATTTATCGTGACGTGCAAGGATTCCGCAACTATATGCAGGACATCCTTGATGTCGGAGAAGATGTCTATTGTATCGGTGCAAAAGGAGGATGGTTTGATCCTCGGCTTGCTTCTTTTCGGGCACGGTTCTATAAAGAGCTGAACAAGAAAAAGCTTCACTGCTACCACTTATTCGACCATGAAATGAGAGACCACATCAAAGAAGACATCGAGAGCCCTGTCAAGATTCATCTTCATGAGGCGCGATTCCTGCCGCCAGAAAGCTCGACGAATTCCGCCATTGACATTTTTGGCGACAGAATCGTTACCTTTACCGGCCTCAACATCAACAAGCTTGACGATGACCTTGTCCAGTTTGTCATCATCAGCCAGCCTCTTGCGGACAGCTATAAGAAATGGTTCTGGCTGATGTGGGAGAAGTGCAAAGATTGAATATTGTATACCAAGTCATTGTACAAATTCCACATTCTCCATGTCTATAAATTCTTTGTCGCCGGTAAGGAATTTTATACCCAATCGTTTTGCCGTACAGTAGCCAACGCAATCTGTCATTGATACCTTTCTTTTTTTGTGTTGGTGCCTGAATAACGCAGCCTCACGAATGACATCGTCATGAACATCAACAATAACCCCTTTGTATTTATTAAATGCAATATCCGCCATTTCTATCCCCTGTTTCGATAAGAAGGAGTAAAAAATCTCGAAGAGATTTAGTTTGGTGATGACCGCCGATGTATCAATATAGGGAAGGTAATTCTTATTTCCTTCACTTATTTCTATAACAGCATAAGTATCAAAAAAATAATGATTTTTATTGATCATACAGTTCCTCCCGTAACTCATCTTTTATTTGTTGAGCTGGTTTCTTCCATTTCCCGCGTAGCATTCCAAACATTTCTCTTGCAGCATTATTTTTTTTTAGCACTATGATCTCCAATTTTTCATTTTCACCAATGTGCTCCTTTTCCGTAAAATCTCGTGGTAGGGTTATCCCTATTGAATTTCCCCATTTTCTTGTTACTACTTCGCATCCTGCCATAGTTCTCACCAGGTATATCGTTTATAATTCGTCAATAATTATATAAAATATAACTACTATAAAAAGCTTTTGATTATCTCATCACCTGATCGCATCTCTCATACGCGACCTTCGTCTCCTCAAGCAATTTTACAACCCTCTCTTTATGCTCCCCCAGTCCTTTCCAGTCAAGAATTATGACAGTAGCATTTGACTTTTCCATCGCATCACGGAGCAATTCTTTAGTGAGGTCTTTCAGGCAGTACTTCGGACAGATGTGGCCGAAGCAGTAATCGCTTTTTTCCATCACCTTGACAAAGTTCGGGCAGTAGTGCGGGCCGCCAAGTCCGACAGCGATGTCATATTCAGGAATGTCCATTTCGAGGAGCGCCATCAGCGCCTCAGCAACTATCTTTCCGCCGGCAGGATCCTGCCATTGTTGTTCGCACGAGCCGAGCTCGATGAACATGCATGGCGTGTCAATGTCCGGGCCGTGGTGGGTTGCTTCCAGCGCGGCAATGGAAGGTGACCCAATCTCTTTTTTTGTTTGTTGTTTGACCTGTTGCTGCAATTGTTCCAGCCCAGCGCGCAGCAATCGCGGAAGAGGGCTGTTTATTGATGCTGGCTTTCCACCAAACAAGGCCTCACCCCAGTTGCCTGGAGAATGGACAGTCACGGCAGGGACTTCTTCTTTGCTGCGGTGCTTGGTGACGAAGACGATGGCATCGCAAGGATCAATCTCTTGGTCAATGTGGTCGCAATGGATCGAAAACATTTCCGTCGTGTACATCTTTATCGTGTGGCACTTCGTGGTCCAGGACCGCACCGGAAAGTTGCCGTATTCCTTGTTCGGCATGACATCGGCAATTCCTTTTTCTAAGATGTGCTTCTGGATATTCATGCTAGCAATGTCGCTGCTGGAAAAAAGGAGGGCGATTTCCATAGCCCATGGCCAGTAGCGCCGGTATTAAAGGTTTCTCTTTTTCTTCTTTCCGGGCTACGCTTATTCTGTTTCCCAAACCCTTAAATATAAGTATACTTATTAATATAAAGATAAGTATTTATTGAGAAAAACATATAAATAAGGAATAAAATAATATTTAAAATAAGTATTCTTAAGAACCACAATCTTTAAATATTACTTAGATAAGTAGTATTATAATAAACTTTATAAAGAAAAAAATAAGATAAAAAGTAAGTATGTGACAGCATTGTTCGCACCATCAATATCGTGACCCCATGGCAGCAGAAATCAAACGACGGCTCTACAAACGCGGCTCAAGTTATGAGACTACAATTCCCATGCCGCTGCTGTTCGCCATCGACCTCTCCAGGCCACATGATGTCCTCTTCAAGTTCGACAGCCAGCAGAACAGGTGGTACCTGGAGATCCAAGAGCGCCAAGAACAAGAAACTGCTAACCCATCAAAGAAAAAAAATGTCAAAGAAAAAAGGGCGTCATGATCCCTAATGAGAATGCGGCCCCCTGCCGGAACGAACTCCTGTTCAGAAGTCATCGCCAACAACCACAATGTCGCCAAAATGTTGTGGGGTCAGAAAGGGGCAGCGCGCAAGCGCTGCCTTTCATCATCCAACAGAAATTGTTGCCACCGATTACTAAATAAGATCATTATCAACTGATGGCAGCATCCAATAAAAAAGCGTGAAAGCGAGGTGACGGCATGAAAAAGAAGCTCCGAGAGGTCATTGAATATCTTGATTATGATGAGCTGCAGAAGATGAAGAAAGACCTCACTCTCGGCGGTGTCCATCTCTTCCGGCTCGTGGACGAGCAGATCCAGCGCGAAAGCTTAGAGCATGAATACTACTGCAGCATCTGCAATGCCAAGATCGACCAGGAAAGCACCAACAATTTCACTCTCCTTTTCGGCCCCGAAGGCATCAAGCGAAAAGCGACCTTCTGCGCGATTGATTGCATGGAATATTTCCTGAACAACCTGAAAGATCTCAAGAAGGAGATGGAAAAGGAAAGCATATAACTCAGCAAGAGGTATCATGTTCCACGCAATACCACCAGACCGGGTTCTCCAGCAGCTTGGAACATCTCTTCGCGGCTTGCAGCAGGAGCAGGCGCAGAGCCGCCTCCAGCAGTACGGCCGCAACGAGCTCCAAAAGAAAAAAGGCGATTCTCCTATTGTTCTTTTCCTCCATCAATTCGCAAGCCCTATCGTCTGGATCCTGATCGCGGCAGTCATCATCTCCGTCCTGGAGCATGAACTGGTTGATGCTGCCGTCATCGCCGTTCTCCTGCTGATCAACGCCGTCATCGGCTTCTTTCAGGAGTACAAGGCAGAAAAATCTATCGAAGCGCTGCAGAAGCTGGCATCGGTGAAAGCAACGGTCCTTCGCAGCGGGAAAGAGCAGATCATTGATGCAAAAGAGCTTGTCCCCGGCGACATCATCCTCCTCGAGACCGGCCAGAAAGTCCCTGCTGATGTCCGATTGCTGGAGATCGTGCAGCTTGAGGTTCAGGAAGCAGCGCTTACCGGCGAGTCCAGCCCTGTCACCAAGCGGCTCACCATCCTTCCAGAACAAACTCCTCTTGCAGACCAGAAGAATATGACATTTGCCGGCACGGTCATCACCAACGGCAGAGGAAAAGGCGTAGTATGCAGTACTGGCATGCAGATGGAGATAGGAAAGATCGCCCATCTTATCCAGGAGACAGAAGAAGAGCCGACACCTCTGCAGAAAAAACTCAAGAAGCTGGGGATGCAGCTTGGCATCGGGACCATCATCATCTGCTTTATCATCTTTTTTGCCGGCGTCTTCAAGGGAGAAGACCCTGCCAAGTTCCTTATCGTTGCTGTTGCTCTTGCCGTCGCTGCCATCCCAGAAGGGCTGCCTGCCATCGTCACGCTTTGCCTTGCCATCGGCGTGCGGCGCCTTGCTGGAAAGAATGCGCTGCTGCGGCGGCTGTCCTCTGCTGAAACCCTCGGCTGCACGACCGTCATCTGCACGGATAAGACTGGAACCTTAACCCACAATGAGATGACCGTGAGAAAACTATGGGTCGATGGCAACGTCATCTCCGTGACCGGCTCCGGGTACAGCACGTCCGGATCATTCTCTGATGATTCTCCAACTCTTTCAACCCTTCTGCAGATAGGCGCCTTGAATAATAACGCCAGCCTCACGAGCGACGGGCTTGTCGGCGACCCGACAGAGGGCGCGCTTCTCGTCAGCGCATTGAAGAACAGGCTGGATTACCAGATCCTTGGCCTGAAGCATAAGCGGATCGGAGAAATCCCGTTCACATCAGAGCGGAAACGCATGACGACCATCCACGACATTGAAGGGAAGAGAGTCGCGTATACCAAGGGGGCTGTTGATGTCCTTCTCCAGCGATGCGCCTCTGTCGAAATAGAGGGGAAGCAAAAGCCCTTGACGAGAGAGCTTGCCGGATCAATTCTCCAGCAGCAGGAACAGTTTGCCGGAGAAGCCCTGCGTGTCCTCGGCTTTGCCTATCGGCCCTTGAAAAAAGAAGAGCCGGCGGATGCAGGGGAAGCTGTCGAGCGCAATCTCATCTTCGTCGGCATGCAGGCCATGATCGACCCGCCAAGAGAAGGCGTGAAAGAATCCATCGCAACGTGCCATGCGGCAGGGATCCGGGTGATCATGATCACCGGCGACCATCAACGGACAGCAGAAGCCATCGCAAAGGAGATCGGCATCGAAGGGTCTTCAATCACCGGCAGCGAGATCGAGCATGCTGATCTGGATAGAGAAGTTGAACATATCGCCATCTATGCCAGAGTCGACCCTAAGCATAAGCTCCGCATCGTTGACGCGCTGCAAAAGGGCGGCCACATCGTCGCCATGACCGGTGACGGGGTCAATGACGCTCCGGCGCTCAAGAAGGCCGATGTTGGGATCGCCATGGGCATCAGCGGGACAGACGTGGCAAAAGAGGCGGCGGACATCATCCTCACGGATGACAACTTCACATCCATCGTGAACGCTGTTGAAGAAGGGCGGGCAATCTATGACAACATCCAGAAATTTGTGCTGTACCTTCTCTCCAGCAATATCGGGGAAGTGCTGACGCTATTCATTGCCATGATGATCGGCCTCCCGCTGCCGATAACTGCGCTGATGATCCTGTGGATGAACTTAGTCACGGATGGCCTTCCTGCTCTTGCGCTCGGCGTCGATCCGCCTGATCCAGACATCATGCTGC
Source organism: Candidatus Woesearchaeota archaeon (assembly GCA_016180035.1). GTDB lineage: Archaea > Nanobdellota > Nanobdellia > Woesearchaeales > UBA12501 > JACPCA01. Next base: position 4,528 of record JACPCA010000049.1, on the reverse strand, counting down.
GCCATCCGAGAAACCCGAAAAGCAATATTGTTTCCCTGCATCGCAGCGTGTATATGGCTGCCATCGGCATCCTGTTGGCTGGAGGAACTCTCAGCGTTTTTGTCTGGAGCCTTGTGCAGAATGGCTGGCAGTGGGGGATGCACTGGACAGGTGGCCATGGATATATGGTTGCAACGACGATGGCGTTTACCACTCTTGTCATGTTCCAGATGGTCAATGTCATCAACTGCCGAAGCGAAACTGCGAGCATCTTCAAGGCAGGGCTCTTGTCCGGCCTCTTATCCAACAAAAAGCTCCTATTGGCCATGCTTGCTTCCGTCGCTTTTCAGGTTTTAGCAGTCTATGGCCCGCTCCAGCCCATTTTTGAAACGACAACTTTAAGTATACCAGAATGGATTGGCATCCTTATCATAAGCAGCACTGTCCTTTGGTTCGGCGAAGCAGTGAAGTTCGTCCGGCGGCAGAAGGCGCCGCATGGCAGCTCCGCAGAATTTTTAGCAGGAGCATAGAAGTGGAAGATGATAAGAGATAATAACGTATAGCTTGGATAGCAGGGAATACTATATCGGTGTGGAACACTATGATCCAACTCAGCCCAGAACAGCAAAAGGCCATTGAGGAGCAGAAAGAGCAATGCCCGTTCTGCAAGATCATCCGCGGAGAGATCCCTGCCAAGTCTGTATATGAAGATGAGAAAACGCTCATCATTCTCGATATCAACCCTGCAACACCAGGCCATATGCTGGTCATGCCGAAAGAGCATTACCCCATCATGCCGCTCATCCCTCCGGCGATGGTCGATCATCTTTCTCTTATCATCAAGGGCGCCATGGAGTCTGCGTATGATGGCGTGCTATGCAAGGGCATCACGATGCTTGTAGCGAATGGCGGGGCTGCAGGCCAGCAGAGCAGCCACTTCATGGTCCATATCATTCCCCGAGAGGAAGATGATAATGCTGCGGTGTTGGACATCCCTCAAAAGCCGATCCCCAGCGCAGATATCCAGGCGCCGTATCCGAAGCTCAAGGCAGGGCTGACAAGGATGATGGCAAGCCACCTCGAAGGCAAAGAGGCTGTTCCGGCAAAAGCAGCAGGCCCGCAGGAAATCACCGAAGACCGTATCGTTGCCATCGTCGAGGCAAACCCGCCGCTCCTCAAGGCAGTTCTTGAAACGCCTGGCGAATTCAAGCGGCTGGTCGGAGAGCATCCTCAGCTTCACGTGCTGTTCAAAGGAAAAGATCTCGACAGCGTTGTCCAAAAAATAAAAGCAAAGCATGGAAAAGCCGGCGGCAACGCTGCCGATGGCGAAACGGATAGCGGCAATCAGGCCCCAAGCGATGGCCAGCAAAAGAAAGAGGACGGGACAGACCTCGATGCGATATCAAACCTGTTCAAGTGACAATGAGATCCAGTTACAGTAGAAAAATTATGGACATCCTGTTGGCGTGTTGAACGCACGGATGATGTACAACAGATAGGATACCACTATGGCAGACTGCACTATTTGCACGGCATACCAGAAGAAAGAGCTGGCCATCGTCTACGAAGATGCTACAGTGATGGCCTTTCTCTCGCCAGCGCCAGCTTCTGTCGGCCACTTGAGAGTCTGCACAAAGAGCCATGTCCAGAAGCTCCGGGACGTCCCTGATGCCATCGCATCGTATCTCTTCTTCACTGCCTCGTTCGCTGCCATGACCGTGTTCGACCAGCTTGGCGCGCACGGAACGAACATCATCCTGAATGAAGGGCTGGACAGGTATGGCCCTCACGCCAGCATCGACATCATCCCGAGAAAAGCGGATGACGGCCTCAGCTTCCAGTGGGAGCCGAAGCAGCTTGGCGAAAGCGCCATGGCCAGCGTGATGGAGCGCCTCAAAGACAAGGCATTCTTTATCGGCAAAGAAAAGCCAGCCAAGCAGGAGCCTGCCAGTGTGGATAAGGCCCCAGAACGGATGGAGAAGAAGCAGGAAGAGGGCGTGGATTACCAGATACGGCATATTATGAGGATACCTTAGGGGGGATGGCGCGGAAAAGATGGGGATTAACGAGGTTTAACTTCCATCCGCTTTACGCGCAGGAACGGAGCAAGTTTTTCGCCACCATACAAGAGATTGGCGCCGTAACCGTTTGTTGAGTTTGGCCGTTGGTTAGCAAGACGAGGAGGAGCGTTATGTTGTCCACAAAATAGAAAGTTTTATATAGAATGTGGACAATAGTCATACTATGGCGTATATAGACAAGATTAGATCGGGGAAAAAAACGTTTTATTATCTTGGAAAAACCATCCGAATCGGAGAGGACAAATGGAAGAAAATAAGAATTAAACTAGGAGAAAAAGAGCCTACGCGAGAGGATGTAGGTAAGAAACTCAAAGAACTTCGGCTTGAAGAATATAAAGTTTATAACCAAGATTACTTAGACGCAAATAAGCTAGAAATAATTGATGACTTCAAGGAGGTTTTCAATAATCATCGTAACAACATACCAAAAACTGTCGCCGAAAAGGAAGAAGCAGATTTCCTCATTAGATTCACTTATAACTCAAATGCTATTGAAGGAAACAGGCTCACGTTACGTGATACTTATCTGATTATCAAAGAAAAGCAGATTCCATCTGGTGCTCCGCCTAAGGATTACAATGAGGCCATCAATGGAAGGGAGGCATTTGAATTTATTAAAAACTATAACGGAAAGCTCACTACAGAGTTTCTTGAAAAGATGAATGGAATACTAACGAAAAATACCGGAGTTGTTTATCCTGGAAGAGTGCGATTCTTTCCTGTTAAGATAGAGGGAGCTGAACATCGGCCGCCGGAGCCAGAAGAAGTGAAGCCATTATTAAAAAAGATGATCAAATTCCATTATGACAATAAGAAAAAGATTCATCCATTTGTGTTGGCTTGTTTAATCCATGCCAAATTTGAAGAGATTCATCCATTTGAAGATGGAAACGGGAGAACTGGAAGAGCTTTGATGAACTGGGTTTTAATGCAGGTAGGCTATCCAAAAGTCTTTGTGCCGGTAAAATTAAGGCCAACATATTACGAAGCGCTTGATCTCTATAATGTGAAAAACGTGAAAGGATATTGTGAGAAGATGTTTGAGGTGGTAGTTGAGCAGTTTAAGTTGTAGTGTTGTCCACATTTTATGAAATAGTCTTGCTTTTGTGGACAATAAATAGTAGGTAACTGCTTAACGATGGTAAGTCTCTGAGGCTTTATGGCTCGGCAAGTGATCGAAGGGTGTAGAGTTTTTACTGATGAGAATCTACTCGTTGATAGCGTTGGGTCTATGGCGCTTAAAGAGGTGTCTACAAAAGCGATAATTTTATATATGTAGACACCTATTACGTTGTATGTTCCTGGAAAGAAGAGAGATAGGAAAAGGTAAAAAATATTATCTTATCCATTCCTATAGAGAACGAGGAAAAGTAAGAAGGATATCTCGTTATCTGGGTTCTAATCTCGGTGAGAAAAAGCTGCTCGAATTAAAAACAAAGGCAGAACAGCACATTTTAGAAGAAATAAAAGAGAGAAGTATTCTTGAGTTTGAGTTAACAAGAGAAGAGATTGAAGAATATAAAAAGGATGAGAAGCATATTGAGATTAAACATTTACAGGCATTACAGTGGAAGCAATTTACTGAAGATTTTACATACAACACCAACGCTATAGAAGGGTCGACTGTTGCTCTTTCCGAAGTTAAAAAATTATTGGAAAGGAAAGAACAACCTCAGAATGCTGAGGAGATTGAAACACTCAATGTTGCAGAAGCAGTCGAATTTATTAGAAATACAAAAGAAAAGGTTACTATGGATTTTATGAAGCATCTTCATCTGATCTGTTTTAAAGGCACAAAGCACTTTGCCGGTAAACTGAGAGACGTGGAGGTTGTAATACGAGATGGACAGGGGAATATTGTCCATCAGGGTGCACCGATCAATATGGTCAGGGGATTACTTGAAGAACTTTGCCGATGGTATGATAAACATAAGAAAAAATACCCTCCATTACTTCTTGCTGCAGTTGTGCACAATCAATTTGAAAAGATTCATCCATTCCAAGATGGAAATGGGAGAGTTGGAAGATTGTTGTTGAACTATGTATTGTTACAGCACAAATATCCTCCGATTAATATTCGCCTGCAGGATCGAGGAAAATATTATGGATGTTTACAAGAATACGATAAAAAGGATGATATTAAATCGACATTAAAATTTTTGATAAGCCAATATAAAAAGCAGTATTAGGTGTCTACAGAGTAATTGAGTAGACACCTGCTCAGCCTCATTTCTTTTACTGTTATGGCTGGCGTTTCATTTGTGTAAAATTTTGCTTAAGAGACTTTTCGTTATTTTTTGGCTACCATCCACATTACACCAAAGTAGGCTTTGAATGATTTAGCAATAGATTTTCCCCTAATAAGAATAATTATAGCTAAAGACCTATGTATTTGAACATTTTAGTCAAATTTTTTTGCCGTGATTTTCTTTTTACTGCGTGAAGGTAGTTGTCGTAACCTTCGTAGT
>JACPCA010000035.1 GCA_016180035.1 Candidatus Woesearchaeota archaeon | reverse complement strand
CAGCAATGTGATAGTCCGCATCAAGATTGAAATAGGTAAGATAGTTTTCCCTCACCACTTTTGTCGGGCACAGGATAAGGTACTGGTTCAGGTGCTTCATCAGCCGTTCGTAAAATGGTTTTCCGATGATAAGCAGCACATCGCCGCCGAGCTTGAGCTGGTCTGCAACTACCACGATCTTGCCGAACACGTCAAGAAAGGCTGTTTTTTGGGCGTCAATCGTGTTCGTTGCCGTGCCTTGCAGTAGTTCCAGCGGCTGGGGGCCAACCCGCAGCACCACCCGATCAAGCTGGCAGAGCCTCATGGCGAAGAGGAAATCGTGAAAGAATAAAAAGGTTGTGTTGGCCAGTGTTCTTATTGGTACCGTAGCATCTTCATCATTTTTTCCGCCGCGTCTCTTTCCAGAGCTTGGCAATCCAGAGATAGACAAGGATGACCAGCCCCAAGAGCAGGACAAAATACAGGATGCTTGACAATGCCCCTAACTGCTCATGCCGGATCCCAATGCACAGCTTCCATCCATCATGCCCCATGCCATCAGTACCACCTGTTTTTTTTTCTTTCTTGTTGTAATGTGCCGCTTGCTATTTACTCCTTCTCAAACGTCAGCTCTATGCCGCCGATCTTTTCCGCAAAGACGTTGTACAGCCAAGTGCCCAGCGCGCCGAACACGAAGCCAAGAAGGCCGTATCCGATGCTGGCGCCAATGAGCGCAAGTATTCCAAGAAGAAGCCCTGTCAATGCAGAGCCTTGCAGGAGGAACGTGAAGAATATGATGATTGAATAGATGATCCCCACAAAAATCCCCAAAACTGCAGAAATGACTCCCTGAAGTTTTGCTGCTGACAGCACTCCAACTTTTTTAAGGATTAGTTTCATCGTGCATCACCTGTGTTTTCAGCAGTTTCTGTTTGATAACGTGCTATCGGGTTTTTCCTTATCTTTTTTTCAATACTGCATCAATGCTCCACTTGCCGCCGCCATGGGTAAAGACAACAAAGGATGACGCAAGGTACATCAGCGCCAGCTCACCATTGTTTACGATCGGAATGAGCCCATTGCCTGCGTGAGCCTTAACGTAAATGATCAGCGTGAGCAGTGCGACACCGGCAGCAGCATAGCGGGTCAGGAAGCCAAGAGCGATGGCAAGGCCACCCCACAATTCTGCAAGGCCGACAACGCCCATCCAACTCAGGAATACGACGGGCTCCTTGTCACCGAACCAGCCGAACAGCTTCTGGGCACCGTGCTGGGCGAACAAGAGGCCGACAAGTACGCGAAAGATGGTGAATAAGTGGTCATGATATTTTTCTGCAACCTTGCTCATCATAGACTCCACCCGGCCATGTTCAATCTTCTCATAAAACTAATGAACCATTAAAAAATGAATAAAAGATAAATGCTGCCTTAGTCGCTCCAGGCAAGCACGCCAAGCATGACAATATTCACGATGGGAATCACCATAAGGATTCCCCACCAGCCAGGCTTTCCGCGGGCCTCGGCAATCCTCCACCACCACCAAATGCCAAGCCCCAGTATGACGAGAATGTTCACAAACGGAATGAACGCGCCAACAATGAAGACGATCAGCGTCCACCAGGGGACCTGCGCGATTTGCGTCATCAGATACAAGTTTGCTAACGGTATCCATGCCAGCCATGGATTCGGCGTGTTGGTCTTTTTTGCGATGGACATCAGCGCAAGCGCAAAATAGACATATCCAAGAATGACAAAGATGACATACGCTGCCATAAACGCACCCATCATTCCAAGAATTCCTGCTCCAGCCGGACCAGCAATATCATATGCCATAAAACACCTCGTTTAGGTTATTGGGGGATATAACCCTGCCCTGTTTTATAAATTTTGCGGGGTTAGAGTGTAAAGAAGGGCATCCCATACATACCTATAAATACTTCCCCTGCGGCAATACCATTCATGCTCGCCAACCACAAGAACTCGAAAGGCCCTGTCCTTGTCATCTGCGCCCACTCGGACGACCAGATCTTCGGCTGCGGAGCGACGATTGCCAAGCATGCTGAAGAAGGGAGGGATGTTAACATTATCATTTTCTCCTACGGCGAAATGTCGCACCCGTGGCTTAAGAAAAAGTACATCGCAGCCCTCCGGAAGGAAGAATCAGAACGGGCTTCGGAGATCATCGGCGCCAAGGACACGGTCTTTCTCGGCTTGTCCGAGGGAAAATTTTCAGAGGAATTCAAGGAGAAGAATGTCACGAAGCAGCTGGAAGGGCTGTTCAAGAAATACAAGCCTGCCATCATCTATACCCATGCTGTTGACGATCCGCTGCCGGATCACAGGGCAGTCTTCACGCTCGTCAATGGCTTCTGCGACACCATCGCCTACAGGGGGGATGTGTATTCATTCGAGGTGTGGAATCCGATCAATCTCCAGAAGCGGGACGTGCCAATCGTCGTGGTGGACGTCTCTTCCACGTTCAAGACCAAGATGCAGGCGCTGGCCTGCTTCAAGAGCCAGAAGCTGACGATGCTCTCGCTCAAATGGAGCATGTACTGGCGCGCCATCAAGGGCGGCAGGCAGAACGGGTACAAGTACGCGGAAGTGTTTTACAAGATGCGGTGATTAGGCAGTAGGTTGTTGGTAGTGGGTGGTAGGATAGACGTAGCTGGTACGTCGGAGGCCTACTGCCCACAACCAACTACCTACCATCCACTCGCCTACTGCCCAAAAAAGTAACTATAAAAGAAAGCACCAATCATATATTGAAGATTATGGCACCAACGACCAGGCGGCAGCGAAAACATATCGTGATAGCGAGTGACTGTTTTCTTCCGCGATGGGACGGGATTGCCAGATTCCTTCTGGAAATTGTTCCAAAGCTTGCCGTAAGGTACAGGATCACTCTTCTTGTTCCAGACTTTCCAGGGCCAAAAATATCCCTTCCCTCTGTGAGAACAGTGTATATCCCGCTGAGCTCGTTCCGGTCTGGCGACTACCCTGTCCCTCGCATCGAATGGGGCAAGATCCGGAATGTTGTTCAGGAAGCAGACCTTGTCTTTTCCCAAACCATCGGTCCCGTGGGCATGCTTGCCATCCTTGCTGCCAAACAAGGGCGAAAGCCGCTCCTTTGCTATACCCACTCCGTGGAATGGGAGCTCTTTTCCAACAGCGCCAAATACGCAAGATCGCTGATCCATGCTGGCACGAGGCTGTTCTGCCGTTTCCTGTACGGCAAGGCCGACATGCTTCTGGTCCCGTCAAAAGACACGGCAGCGAAGCTGTCCAGAAACGGCATCACTGTTCCGAAACGGATTGTCCATCTCGGAGTGAACAGCAGCCATTTCGTTCCGCCTAAAAGCAAGCGGGCGGCAAAGCAGGCGATCCATGTCGCTCCAGAGACGATTCTTGTCGGATTCAGCGGGAGAGTGGCGCGCGAAAAAGACCTGCCGACGCTTGACAGGGCGTTTCAGCTCGTCAAGCGGCAGTATCCCAGGGCAAGGCTCCTGATCATCGGCAAGGGGCTTCCGCTGGAAAAGGTATTCCAGTCCACGGATGACATCATCCACGTTCCGCAGACAAGCGACATCCAGCACTACCTGCAGGCGATGGACGTGTATGTCATGCCGAGCCTGACAGAAACGTCTTCCTTGTCCACGCTGGAGGCCATGAGCTGCGGGGTTCCAGTGATTGCCACCTACGTCGGGCACATCAAGCACTACATCGTCCACGGCAAGAACGGCCTGTTCTTTCATAAACAGGATTTTCGGGAGCTTGCTGCGGGCTTGTCACGGCTGCTCAAGAGCGAGAAGCTTCGGCAGGAGATCGGGCGCGAGGGCCGCAAGACCGTGCTGGATAAGTATTCATGGGAGAAGACCGTGAAGGGGATCGTGAAGATTGTTGATGAGGTTTA
>JACPCA010000034.1 GCA_016180035.1 Candidatus Woesearchaeota archaeon | reverse complement strand
GAATTCCCACTTCTCAGCAACGATGGGGCTTCGTGAACGATTAACAAGAAAAAAAGAACGTAAGAGTTCTCCGACTGCTGTAGCTCCGGGAGAGAAAGGGGATGCTCCGCAATCATCTTCTCCAAAGCTCACCGACCTTGTCGCCCTCAACGCTGAATTCGAAGGCAGCAAGGATAATGCCCAAGCGAATCTCGACAGAAAATTGCAGGAAGCGCTCAAGGCAAGGACGGGCCTTCATTCCGAGAATGTTCGATATACTGGTACGACATATGCCGTGACGCTGCATCTTCTTCGGGATGGCAAGCGATCAGAAGAGACTATTGGGGGGAGCAGTTCTGGTGGTGTTGATACTGCTATTGCTGCAGCTCTGGAAGATAAGCCGACAGATTATGACACCGAAAGAATTTTTGTTGCCGTCGATAGGACTGCTGAAGCGCCATATTTCACTATTCCCCTCCGGCAAAGATCAGTCCATAGAGATGGCACGCTTGGCCGGTACCGCGAGCAAGCCATGGGAGAGCTTCGAAAAGCGTATGGCGCACGCCTCAATGACAAGCCAGCATCAGTAGTGTATGACGCGTTCATCCTGAAAAAAGATAAAGAGTACACCAGCGACGGCGCATTGCCCAAAGGCCGTTTTCCAGTCTGTGATATCGCTGCTCATGGCAGAAGCAATGTTTCTGTTGATGATGCAGTGGCAAAGGCGCATGAAAAACTCAAAAAGCGAAATGTTGGATCAACCGTCCATCAGGAAACCGTGTCGGTCATGGTGTACGGTGCTGCAGAAGAAGCGCTTCGCCTGAATCCTGCTGGTATGTCACTCCCCTTCGTCACGACAAGTGATAACGGGGCAACAATAGTTGCCAGCCAGAAGTCCGGAGCAGGGATAAAGTTCGTGGATAGGGCAAACTATGCCAAAGAGAGGGCTTCTTCAGGAGGATCAGGCTATGGGCGGGGCGGATCACCAGCGGCAAGGGATGTTCCGCAGATGCCAAGCTTGGCAAGCCTGATATGATTCTTATCGTTTTTTCTGTTGAGCCTTTCTATTGAACAACTGCGTTTCATCTGGCAGTTCCGGTAATACTTCAGCTTTGTGAAGCGTTACCGTCAAAGGGTCGAGCCTCTTCTATATCTTTGTCGAGACTGACAAGGGGGGTGTCCCTTACGGGGGAATGTCAGTTCTCGATAATCAATGCAGAGGCGAGAAGACGGTAACGCTTCACAATGAAGCAGGGAGAGCATCTTCGAAATCCTCGATGTGAAATTGAGGGCGCTGCATCCCCGTAAGGGACAACCCCCTGCAACGCGCCCGACAAAGAAACGGAGAGGATTTCGACCTCAATGATGCTCTCCCTGCTTCAGGAAGCTGAAGTATTACTCTCTTTTTTCGCAAGATTTTCGGATGCTGCTGGAGAAGATAAAAGAAATGTTTTAGCATTGCCAATGTTTCAGTCGATAATGATTCCTTGTTATAGCAATCTCATTGATGTATGAACAGATCTAATGAGATTCTACTATATTAGCAGAACGTACAAAGTTCAATTATTACTACGTTCTGCTATTAAATGGCCCTTTCCCAATACCATTTTCAACAATTGATAACCGCTTATCAAGAATGTGAACATTTGTTTCTATTTTTTCTGCCTTTGTCTCTACCCGAATGAGGCGTTTGTCCACATCGCTCATTTTCTGATAGAAAGCCCCAGCGGCAAAGATCGTTCCAATAGTTGGAACTGATTCTAAAAGCGGCGGCGTGTTGATAACCCCGGCTATCTTTAAAATAACCCACACGATCATTGTTATCATTGATACCCAGAATATCGTGTCGTAGATCTTGTTTTTGTTGACCATAGGATGATCGCCCTGTTTGTTCAATCTACCTTATTATATCTTAGTACACCACTCCTTAATATACCCCGCCGTCCTAAAGTTGGAAAATTTACGGTTGTTTGGAGGTTTGTATTGCTAACCCGCGGTTAGTACAGTATCATCAAGAAGGTCAAATCTCATACTGACATATCGCCTCTTTTTTGTATAAGCCTGATTTTTGATAAAGCCATACTTTTCGTAGAATAATACACTTTCGTGATAAGAATCGACAGTAATGAAGCGGCAGGAGGAGGCATCATTCATGTTTTTTCCAATTTTTATAACTGCTTGAAGAACAAATGACCCAGCACCTTTTCTTTTCCAATTTTTGTCGATGCCAAGACGACCCAATTTTAATGCAGGGTATTCAGAGATACTTTCTAATTTTTTTGTATTTTTTCTATCACTTTTGTTTAATTTTATTGCATCATTCAATAAGCTAAAGAACCCTATCATCGCCTCGTTATAAAAGATAAGAAAAGTATTTGCTATAAGCTTATTCTTGTATGATATACTGTCTTGTCTAAGGAATTCATTGAGATCATCGTCTTCACAATCAAAATTTGTCAGCTTCTCCTCTTTTGAAGCTTGTTTTATCATTACTTTTGAAAGGTCAAATAGAAACGCCGTCATCTGAATCCCTCTTTTCTTCTATACTCTTAAAATAGGGCTTCCACACTTGTCGGTAAATGATGTCAGCTTGTTCAAATATTTTTCTTCTCTGTTCGATTTCCTTTGCAGTCCTCTTCCTGGCAAGATATTTATAAAAGTTTTCTGCGTCTTTTCCCTCAAGTGTTGGTGTTGGTTCAATTGGGTGCGCCATGCCCACTTATAGTACACCACTCCTTAATATACCCCGCCGTCCCAAAGTTGGAAAATTTACGGTTGATGTGAAAAATAGTCCAGGTTGAATGCCTAAGAAGAGCTGCTAAAGCATTTTAAGCCCGGTTTTGCTAACTCTTATCCCGTTTAAAAATCCGCAAAGTATAAATAGCACTGCCTTTAACGAGGAGGCACTGCCGCGCTCCGTTCGCATGGGTACCCGGCGTAACCGTATCGAGTCTTCAGGTATTGTACAATAATCTAAGACTTCGCTCGGCGGCAGTGCCTCCGAAGAAAGATTTAGGACAAGCCCTGTTAAGGCCTGTAAAAAACACTGGTGAGAAACCTTATGACCTATATAAAAAAGAACGTCAACGGCCTCCTCCTCATCCTTATCGTTATTATTGTCGCGTCCCTGGCAGGCCTGGCAACGTACTACCAGAAGACGTACCAGAACCTGTCGGAGAACTACCAGGACAAGCTAAGCGATATCAATACCCTCCTGGATGACCTGAACGCCCAGCGCCAGAGGGTGAATGAGACAACCTACGAGCTGACGATCAAGGAGCAGCGGGAAGAAAGCCTCTCCACGCAGTACGAGACGCTGGAGGATGAAAAAAAGGCTGTCGATCTTGACCTGTCTTCCACCAAAAGCGACCTGGACCAGTCCAGAAAAGAGCTGTCTGACGCCAAGGATGCCCTCCGCCAGTCTGAATATAGTCTTGGGCTGGCAAATGAGGAGATCTCCGGCTTGCGCAATCAGGCCACTGCTCTCCGGCAGCAGGTTGCTGATCTTGTCCAGCAGCTGAACGAATGCTCATAAGCTTGCCCAAGCAACCAAATCCATACCAGCCCATCATTTTCACCCCTCATGAAATCCTTCACGAATGTTGTTCAGGAGATCAGAAAATCGATCGCTCAGGTACTGGTCATCCCCCTTCTGCTTGACGGGGTGGTGGTGTTTCTTGCACTCTATCTGGTCGTGGCGTTCTTCTCGCTCAGCGTTTGGCTTGCGCTCGCGCCAGCTCTGGCATACACACTCTTCCTGCTGTATCGGGAGCTCCGCATCAACACGCTCAAGCTGGTAGAACGGTACTATCCCAACCTTCATGAAAAGCTGACCACAGCGGCGGACTATGCCTCGGTAGATGATGCCATGGTCGACGAGCTTCACAAGGAAGTGCTTCAGGACGTCAAGGGCGTCGCCACGTCATCCTTTGTCAGCAGGCGAAAGCTGATCGGCAAGACCTTCACCTGCATCCTTCTCTGCTTCCTCCTCCTGTCCATGACCCAGTTCAACGATCAGACGCTGCTGATCAAGTCCAAGATCCGCGGCGGCATCAATGACATCACGGCAAGGATTATCCAAGAGACCAACCCGGAGGCGGTGATCTTCCAGGAACAGAATGGCAGCGGAGGGGGAGCAGGCGGCGGGTTTAACGCAGACATCTTCGGCGACAAGTCCCTTGCTAAGCTCGGGGACGAGGAGCTGGACGTCGAGATCAAGCCAGCAGCCTTGGAGCTTAAGATAGGGACGGTCAAAGAAGCAGAAAAGAAGGACTTTGTAGACGTTTTCCCGAACGAGGTTGTGATAGAATCATCCCAGACGTACGAGGAAAACATCCCCAAAGAGCAGCAGGAGCTGGTGAAGACTTACTTTAAGAAGATTACGGAAGGGTAGGTTATAGCAAATCTCATTGATGTATGAACAGATTTAATGAGATTCTGCTATATTAGCAGAACGTACAAAGTTCAATTAGTAATATGTTCTGCTATTAAACAGCATTAAAAAAACAGGAATATTAAGCGCCGCCGTGACTTTCTTGAAGGCCTTTTTTCTTTCCCACCCTCACTTGGCAGGGTGGGAAAGAAAAAAGATCAAGGCAAAAGTAGATACGGCGGCGCTCTGTATATACCCTGCGATTTTCTCCAAAGCCTGTTCTTCAATAAAAAATATAAATACCAAGCCCTCTTTATAGGTTAGATTAGCTTAATGATTAATGAAGAGAGGCTGACCATGAAGAATTACGAGCGCATTTTCCAGTCCCTGTTCGAAAACATGGGGAAAGTCGTTGTCGGACAGCAGGAGATGATCGAACAGATGGCAGTCGCCATCCTGTGCAACTCCAACGCCCTTCTGGAAGGCTATCCCGGCCTTGCAAAGACGCTTGCTGTCAAGACCATGGCAGACCTGATGGACATGAGCTTCTCGCGCATCCAGAACACGCCGGATCTGATGCCGTCGGACATCACCGGGACGTATATCATCGAGGAGCAGAAGGATGGCAGGCGCGAGTTCAAGTTCCAGCGCGGCCCGATATTTGCCAACATCGTCCTCGCTGACGAAATCAACCGGGCAACCCCGAAAACGCAGTCTGCCCTTCTCGAAGCCATGCAGGAAAAGCAGGTCACGGTCGGCACGACCACGTTCAAGCTTGACCTGCCGTTCTTCGTGCTGGCAACACAGAACCCGATCGAGCAGGAGGGGAGCTTAGCTTTAAGCGAATCTGTTTTTGTCAATGGCCAGCTGAAAACAGGCAGGGAGCTTCTCGCTATAGCTTCTGACCATTGTATCGCCGAAGATGAAAAAGGCATCAAGCTCTACGATCTGGACGCATGGACGCTCTCCTTGACCACCGCCGGCACGTTGGAAAAGAAGAAATGCCTCTTGTACACCCTTCCGTACCATGATGAGATGATGCAGATAACAACAAAAACAGGAAAAAGAATCACCGTCACCAAAAATCACCCGTTCCTGGTAAATGAGGAAGGAACCTTAACTTGGAAAAAGGCAGAGGAGCTAACAAAACAGGATTATCTTGTTAATCCTGCAAGAATCCCCTCCATCGCCCATTCTGAAGTGATAAGCCATGAGGAAACGATCACCCGCATGACTCAAAAGCCAGTCCCTAAGGACATCCCATTTGACGAGGATTTCGCTTTTTGGATCGCTTTTTTGCTGTCCGATGGCTCCATTGGTGAAAAATGCGTCGAAGCAGTGCAGAAGAATTATCCTGAAGCCCTTGACAGGTTCGTCGCCGTATCGAAAAAATATGGATTTTCTCCAACGGTCACCGCCAACAGAGGTGCGCGCTATGCCCGCATCTATTCAAAACCCCTTGTTGAATACTTGAACATCCGATTTGGTGTTGAAGGCGGGAAAGACAAGGAGATCCCGTCATGGTTTTTGAACTTTTCACAACAGATGAACAGGGAATTCTTAAAAACTTTTATCGCCTTAGAATCGTCTCTTCGTGATAATCGGATTGTTTTTACGCAGAAGAGCAAAAAGAATGTCAACATCATCTCGTATATGCTGCTTCGAGAAGGCATACGCTCCTGGATACGCCATGACGGGCGAATATTCCGGTTAAAAATACAAGGAAGCGATCTCCGCTGCTACCTAAAGCAGATCGGATGGTTCTCTTCGCCGAAGTTGCAAGGCATCGATCTCGACAGGATTGCCATATCAAGTTTTCGTGTTGTTCCAGTAAATAGGATGCATATCCTCCGATTGGTAGAGCTTCTTGGCCTGAACAGCTTTCATACGCTTCATGATAGAGAAGCCATTACTGCCAAGCCTTGGTATGGAAGCTACAAAGGAATCAAGGAAGGAGAGCTTGTCATGTCCATTGACTCCCTTCAAGCGTTTGTTGACGACATGAAAAAGGAGATCATGGAACGAAAATCGCCATCTTTTGCAGAGCTTCTTCATAGCAGCCCGCGCAGCTTTGCAGCAGGCATAGGGATCCCGATGACAGTGATTGCAGAACAGCTTTCTATCTCCAAAAATCAGGTATGGAAGCTCTATACTGGCGGCAGTGTATCCTCGGCTGAGGGGATCAGGGAATTTCTGGTACAGCAGCATTCCCTGTGCATATCAGAAGCTGAATCTTTGTTGAACTACAGTGAAGGGCTGCTAAGCAAAGATGTTTATTATGACGGCGTAAAATCCATTGCATATCTTTCATCGGAAGGGATGGCGTTTGGCTTGACCGTGCCAGACCTCCAAAATTATATCGGCGGCTTTGGAGGCTGCGGCATCAATCATAACACCTACCCGCTTCCAGAAGCCCAGGCAGACAGATTCTTGTTGAAGATCAAGGTCGCTTATCCGACGCTCGAAGAAGAGATGCAGATCGTAGACCGGTTTACCGGAGAAGAGCAGTAGGCCAAGCTTCCCACC